>NZ_SMLA01000119.1:0-1936 GCF_004349225.1 Saccharopolyspora karakumensis | reverse complement strand
TGTCGACCACGAGCTCCGGTACGGGACCGGTCCATTTCTCCACTTCCACCGCAGCGTGCTGGGCCGTCGTGGCCTGTGACAGGCGGGAAGACGGGACGTCCGGGGTCAGGACATTGGGGTTGCCGTGGCGACAGAAGGAGGGGTCGGCGGGGTCAGGGTCGTACCACGCACCTGTGGAGAGCTGCACGATGCCAGGCCGCATGGTCTCGGTGGTGATCAAACCGGCCAGGCAGGACCCCCTTGCGTTGACGATCCGGATGATGTCGCCGGCCTCGAGGCCGCGTGCTGCGGCGTCGGCTGGGTGCATGCGGGCCGGCTCCCGGCCGCCGATCTTGCTGCGAACGCTGGTCTCGCCGACGTCGAGCTGGCTGTGCAGCCTGGTCCGCGGTTGGTTGGAGATCAGCAGGAGCGGGTACTGCTCGCCGGGTTCGGGCCACTCCTGCGGCCGGCGCCACACTGGGTGACCCGGGCAGTCGTCGTATCCGAACGAGGCGATGGTGTCGCTGAAGATCTCGATCCGGCCAGACGACGTCGGCACCGGGGCCGCGTCGGGGTTCTCGCGGAATGCCGACAGCAAGACCTGACCGGGGTCCGGTACCGGGATCGCGATGCGCTCGCTTGTCCAGAACTCCTCGAACGTCGGCACTGCGCATCCCATTTCTGCGAGCCGACCTCGCCATCCGGTGTAGAGGTGCTCCAGCCATTCCAGCACGCTGCGCCCTTCGCTGAAGGACTCCCCCACTCCCAAGCGCTCGGCCAGGGCCCAGAAGATCGCGTAGTCGTCCCGCGCGGACCCCGCTGGACGTGTCAGCGCCGGCATCGGGAAGAAGTCCGGGTCGTTGCGGCCGGCTCCGAAATCATCCCGTTCGATGCTCATCGTTGCGGGAAGGACGACGTCGGCGTGCCTGGCGGTGCTCGTCCAGAACTGCTCGTGCACGACCACCGTGGATGGCTTGCGGAACGCCTGGCGAAGGCGAGCGAGATCCTGGTGGTGGTGGAACGGGTTACCGCCAACCCAGTAGATCAAGTCGATCTCGGGCAGCCGAATGGTCGACCCGTTGTAGTCGATCTCGCTGCCCGGGTGCAGCAGCGCATCTGCGATTCGCGCGACCGGAATCGCGCTCGGCGCGAGGTTCTTCCCCTGCGGAAGCGCGGGCGGACTGGCGACGCGTCGCGGCAATCCGATATCGGAGGTCGAACCGTAGCCGTGTTGGAAACCACCTCCTGGCAGTCCGATCTGCCCCAGCATGGCCGCGAGAGTCAATCCTGCCCACACGGTCTGCTCGCCGTGCTGCTGGCGCTGCAGCGACCAGCTCACGTTGATCAGCGTCCGCGACCGGGCCATGCGCCGGGCGAGAGCGACGATCGTGTCGACCGTCAGCTCGCACACGCCTGCGGCCCACTCCGGCGATTTCGGCACACCGTCGGCATCCCCGCGCACATACCGCGCAAATTCCGGGTATCCCACGCAGCGGGTGCGGAGAAACTCGCGATCAACGAGGTTTTCGCACTCCAGGACGTACGCAAGCGCCAACATCAGAGCGGTGTCGGTCCCGGGCCGCGGGGAGAGCCACTGCGCTCCGGCCTCCGCGAAGGTGTCGTCGGCGATCGGCGAGATGCTGACGAACTCACACCCGCGCCGCCGAGCCCGCGTGATCGCCTCACGGGTCGTGTGCCTGCCCACGCCGCCCGGTCCGACCGCTGAGTTCTTCTCCGACACACCCCCGAACGCCACGAACAGCTCCGTGTGCTCGGCGACCGACTCCCAGGTCGTGGCATCCGCCATCAGATCGTCCGCCCGCCCGACGACGTGTTGCAGGAGCACGCCCGAAGCGCCGTAGCTGTAGTCACCGAGACCGGAGACGTATCCGCCAAGCGTGTTCAAGAAGCGGTGCAGCTGACTCTGCCCGTGGTGGAAACGTCCGGCACTCGACCA
>NZ_SMLA01000118.1:0-2024 GCF_004349225.1 Saccharopolyspora karakumensis | reverse complement strand
CACCCCGTCCCAGCGGAGGGAGACCCGATTTCAGCGGAAGTCAGGACCCGGATCTCCACTGAAACCAGGTCCCCGAGTTCCGCTGAAATCCGGGGGAGCTCGCACCGGGCCGCGGGGAGCAGGTCGCGTCGGGGTGGAGGTTCCCAGGTAGTCGTGGGGGTGCATGAGGAAGCGGAGGACCGGTTCGAGGTCGTCGACGGTGGGGGGTTCGTCGGCGATGAGGGCCTGGATGAGCAGGCCGTCCATGCCCGCGATGAAGGCGCTGATGACCGTGTCGCCGCCGCCTCCGCCGTTGTTGATGTTGCCCCGGATGAGGTCGATCCAGCGGCGCGCGGCCGGCCGCAGGGCGGGTCGGCGGGCGGCGAGGAGGTAGAGCTCGTACTCGCCGATGGTGCGCTCGCGCTGCTCGACGATCATGCGGACGAGCAGCTCGGCGATGGCGCGCGGCCACTGGGTGTTGTCGGTGACCTGCTCGCGGACGGCGGTGATCTGCTCGACGAGGCCTTCGCACCCGTCGAGCAGGCTGGCGACCAGCAGGTCGTCGATGCCGTTGAAGTAGTACGCGATCGACGCCGGCGGGACGCCCGCTTCGCGCGCGACGTTGCGGTGGCTGACGGCGCCGACGCCTTCGCGGGCCACGACCCGCAGCGCCGCGTCGACGATCGCGCGGCGGCGGCGCTCTCCCTTGATCCGCCGCCCGTCGGTCACCTCTGTCAATGCGCGCCTCCCAGTTCCAGTGCCACCACCCCGCCGATGATGAGCGCGATGCCCGCGACCTGCACAGCCGTGATCGACTCGCCGAGGAACACCGCTCCGATGACGGCGACCAGCGCGACGCCGGCCCCTGCCCAGATCGCGTAGACGACGCCGACGGGCAGCCCGAGCTTGAGCACCGCGCTCATGGCGGTGAACGCGATCGCATATCCAATCACGACCGCGACCGACGGGACCGGCTTGCTGAAGCCCTCCGACAGCTTCAGCGACACCGTGCCCACCACTTCGCTGCAGATCGCCACCACGAGCAGCAGGTACGCCACGAGACCTCCTCGAATCAACATGGGCGATCGCCCAACTTCTAGGACCTGCGCGCCCCCGGGTCGCGGGAGCGAAGGGGATCAGCCGCGCTTGCCGGGGCCGCCGATGGTCATCGACACGGCGATCGCAGCCCAGATGACGATGGGGACGGCGGGCCAGAAGAACTTCAGGTCACCGGAGACGGCCGAGGTCACGCCCCAGATGGCGATCATGATGACGGCCCCGCCCGCCCAGTCCCGCCACTCCTTGGACACCTTCTCCTCGTGCTCCTCGCGCGCGACGACCTCCGCTGAGGGCTGAGAAACCGGAAGATCCCTGGTCAGCGGTTCGAGCTCGCCGAGCGTGGTGGCGCCGTAGGCGCTCTGCAGGCGCTCGTCGTACTCGGTGACGGTCAGCCGGCCCTCGTCGAGCGCGGTGCGCAGCCGCGCGGCGACCTCGTCCCGGTCGGCGTCGGAGGCACGCATGCCTCCGCCGTTCGGATCCACCATGCCCCTACCCCCCAGGTGCGGATTGATCGATGACGACGTTCACTCGATCAATTACGTGGCGAAAATCGCACAACCACTCGTCAGTTTGCCTTGATCGGCACCGCCGGGGCCACGGAACCGCGGCACGTGCCCACACCTGCCCCGGGCGTTCAACAGCGACAACTCCAGAAACACCCGGCACCCCGGACGACCGCGGTCTGGTCGTCGCAGCACTGAAAATAGCAGAAAACTGGACGAACGCCCAAGTAGTTTTTCGACCTGGGGTCTCGCAGAATCACCGTCTGTTCCCGAATTCACGCCCCGGCCCCCGTGGTTACCAGCGGGTAACAGGGCGTACGCTCCCCAAACGGACAACCCCCGAAACAGGAGGCCGCGAGCATGGGTGCTGTACAGATCACGCTTGGCGCGATCTCGGTCGCGCTCGGCGTCGTCGCGTGGAGCATGTTCGCCATGACCATCGCCCGATTCGTGCGGATCATCCGCCTCGGGCAACCCGACGGC
>NZ_SMLA01000117.1:0-2077 GCF_004349225.1 Saccharopolyspora karakumensis | reverse complement strand
TACCTCGGCGAGTACGCCAACTCCTCACTCAAAACCACCTACAAGACCCTCCACCGCTACCGCGGCCACCCCTGCCACCTCCGCGACATCGTCGCCACGCTGTCCTACGCACGCTAATCGCACATGGCCGCACCACATGACCGCCCACGACTTGATTACACAACACAACAAGAAGTTACGCAGAAAAGCTCAATGAGATGACCTCAGTTGAGATACCGGGGCCACGGTAGATCAAAACGTGAACTGCACCATCTTTTTGCCAAGGCAGCGACGTGATCCTTCTCAATTAAAAGACGCACCCGAAGGCGGTCACCTCATGGCACTGTCCCAACAAAGCCGAGTCACAACAGCCACGAATGACTCGCGGCGGTGGCTCGTCATCGGGACCGTCGTACTTCTGGCATTTGCATATGGCCTGCAGATGTACGCGATGGTCCCGGCTTTCGGGCCGATCGCCGAGGAGTACGGTCTCGATCTGACCCGGATCAGCCTGCTCGTGTCCGCGTTCTTCCTCGGCTACGCGATCGCCCACATTCCGGCGGGGTTCGCTGCTGCGGCATTCGGCTACAAACCCGTCGCGGTCATCGGATCCGGCATGCTCGCTGCATCATCTGCGTTGGGCTCCCTCGCGGACGGCTACATGTGGTTCCTGCTCTCGCGGTCTGTCGGCGGGATGTCGATGTCCCTCATCGTGGGTAGTGCAATCCCGCTCGCTGCCGCATGGGCAAAGCAGGGGCAGGTCAAGCTCGTTGTGGGCGGTTTCGTGAATGGGTTCGGTTTCACGGCCGGGGCCGCAGTCGGCTTGTATGCATGGGTCGCGTTGCTTGACATTTTTGACTGGCGACCGGCGGTCGGTATTGCCGCAGCAGTCGGCTTCGTGGCCACCGTGATGGCTGTGTGCACACTCCGGGTTCCCGCCGACCTTCCGGAGCTGGATGGTGGCCACTTCTCGTGGGGTGGGACCCTTGCCTGCCTCCGGTCCCGATCAATCTGGTCTATCGGTATCGGCAGTGTTGCTGCCTACGGAATCATGTTTACCGTTTCTCAGCTGGGACCCGAATACGCCGAATCCGAGCTGGGGTTCTCCACTTCGTCGGCAGGGCTGTTGTCGGCTACGTTGCTCTTCCTCGGGATCCCGGGTGCGATTCTCGGAGGCATGCTGGCCGACCGGAGCCCGCGTTTTCTTCCGACGTTGTGGGTCCCGGCCTCGGCGATGGTCGTCTCGTTGGCTGTCCTCCCCTTCGCCGGCGGAATGTCGATCTGGTTCGTCCTGGGCGGGATCGGGCTCGTGGGTATGATGTATTTCGCGCCGTGCACGGTCTCGCCGGGCGAGTACCCGGACGAGGTGCTGACGCAGGACTTCGGTACTGCACTGGGCCTGATCCTCACTCTTGGCAACGCGGGCGCGATCGCCTTCCCGTACATCTACGCGGTCACTGCCGAGAGTGCGGGGAAGTCGGCCGGTTGGTGGGCATTGGCGGGCATTGCGGGGCTGACAACGATGGTGTTCGTCCTGGCTCGCGAGCCTCATCGTCGTGAGCGCACGAGTGCGGAGGCCGGCCGTTGAACGCGGCGGACAGCCCGATGGACCGGGCGGATGCGGAGCACCGCGACGGGGGACGAGCGCCGCGCGGGGTCCACGTGACGCACTTCGGCGTCTTGGAGGCGGTGACGACCGGCACCGCATTGCACTCCGTCACGGCATGGCGGAAGGACCCCGACCCGCGCGACATCATCCACAACGTGGCATCGAGCCAGCACCACTCGGCCCGAGTCATGCGCCCAGCCGTCCGGCGGGGTTGGCTGGAGCAAGGACCCGGTCCAAGTCCCCGTGGCGACGAGCCGTTCGTCGAAGTTGATTGGGACGAGGCGCTGGAGCTGGTCTCCACCGAACTGGAACGGGTGTATGCGACCAAGGGCTCTGAAGGGGTTTTCGGCGGTTCGTACGGGTGGTCGAGTGCCGGACGTTTCCACCACGGGCAGAGTCAGCTGCACCGCTTCTTGAACACGCTTGGCGGATACGTCTCCGGTCTCGGTGACTACAGCTACGGCGCTTCGGGCGTGCTCCTGCAACACG
>NZ_SMLA01000116.1:0-2172 GCF_004349225.1 Saccharopolyspora karakumensis | reverse complement strand
GAGCATGGGTGCTGTACAGATCACGCTTGGCGCGATCTCGGTCGCGCTCGGCGTCGTCGCGTGGAGCATGTTCGCCATGACCATCGCCCGATTCGTGCGGATCATCCGCCTCGGGCAACCCGACGGCACCCGGAACGGTCCGGCTCTGGCGCGTCTGGCCACACTGGTCAAGGAGTTCGCCGCGCACACCCGGATGAACAAGTTCCGCCACGTCGGCGTGTGGCACTGGCTGGTCATGTGGGGCTTCCTGCTCGGCTCCCTTGCCCTGTTCGAGGCCTACGGCGAGGTCTTCGTCCCCACCTGGGGCTGGCCGATCCTCGACGACCTGGCGATCTACCACCTGCTGATGGAGGTCCTGGGCGTCGGCACGGTCGTCGGCATCCTGGTGCTGATGGCGATCCGCCAGGCCAACCACCCGCGCAAGGCCGGACGGGTCTCGCGCTTCCAGGGCTCCAACTTCGCCTGGGCCTACTTCATCGAGGCCGTGGTGCTGATCGAGGGCATCGGCATCCTCGGTGTGCGCGCCGCGAAGGCCGCCCTGGGCGTGCACGAGATGCCGCTGTGGGCCGAGTTCGTCTCCGGCCCGGTCGGCATGCTGCTGCCCGCCAGCGAGAACCTGGTCTCGGTGTTCGCCTTCATCAAGCTGATGAGCGCCACCGTCTGGCTGATCGTCGTCGCCCGCACCATGACCATGGGTGTGGCCTGGCACCGGTTCAGCGCGTTCTTCAACATCTACTTCAAGCGCGAGGCCGACGGTGACGTCGCCCTGGGCGCGGTCAAGCCGATGATGTCGGGCGGCAAGCCGCTGGACTTCGAGGAGGCCGACCCCGACACCGACGTGTTCGGCGCCGGCAAGGTCGAGGACTTCTCCTGGAAGGGCTGGCTGGACTTCACGACCTGCACCGAGTGCGGTCGTTGCCAGTCGCAGTGCCCCGCCTGGAACACCGGCAAGCCGCTGTCGCCGAAGCTGATGATCACCCAGCTGCGCGACCACGCCTACGCCAAGGCCCCGTACCTGCTCGCCGGCGGCAGCAAGGACATGGCAGGCGACGAGGTCGGCATCACCGGTGACGGTGCCGAGGAGAAGCTGGGCAAGATCAACGCGCTGGCGCTGGCCGAGGCCGAGCGCCCGCTGGTCGGGGGCCCGGAGGAGATGGGCGTCATCGACCCCGAGGTCCTGTGGGCCTGCACCTCCTGCGGTGCCTGCGTCGAGCAGTGCCCGGTGGACATCGAGCACGTCGACCACATCGTCGACATGCGCCGCTACCAGGTCATGATCGAGTCGAACTTCCCGACCGAGCTGGGCGGGATGTTCAAGAACCTGGAGAACAAGGGCAACCCGTGGGGCCAGAACGCCAAGGACCGCCTCGCGTGGACCGAGGACCTGGACTTCGAGGTGCCGGTCTTCGACGGTGAGCTCGCCGCCGACGACGAGTACCTGTTCTGGGTCGGCTGCGCCGGTGCCTTCGAGGACCGCGCGAAGAAGACGACCCAGGCCGTCGCCGAGCTGCTGCACATGGCGGGCGTGAAGTACAAGGTGCTGGGCCCGGAGGAGACCTGCACCGGTGACCCGGCCCGCCGCGCGGGCAACGAGTTCATCTTCCAGATGATGGCCCAGCAGAACGTCGAGGTCCTCAACGGAGTCTTCGAGGGCCGCGAGCCGGGCAAGCGCAAGATCGTCGCGACCTGCGCGCACTGCTTCAACAGCCTCGCCAACGAGTACTCCGAGCTCGGCGGTGACTACGAGGTCGTGCACCACACCCAGCTGCTCAACAAGCTGGTCCGCGAGAAGCGCCTGACCCCGGTCGCCCCGGTCGCCGAGGACGTGACCTACCACGACCCCTGCTACCTGGGACGGCACAACAAGGTCTACACCCCGCCGCGCGACCTGGTCGGCGCCGCGGGTGCGACCTTCCGCGAGATGCCGCGCCACGCGGACCGCGCCATGTGCTGCGGCGCCGGCGGTGCCCGCATGTGGATGGAGGAGCGCACCGGCAAGCGGATCAACCAGGAGCGCGTCGACGAGGCCCTGGGCACCGCCCCCTCGAAGATCGCCACCGGTTGCCCGTTCTGCAAGGTGATGCTCTCCGACGGTCTGACCGCTCGGAAGAGCGAGAAGGTCGCCAACGAGTCCGTCGAGGTCGTCGACGTCGCCCAGCTGCTGCTCAACGC
>NZ_SMLA01000115.1:0-3088 GCF_004349225.1 Saccharopolyspora karakumensis | reverse complement strand
GCCGCGCCCGCTGCCACCGGGCCCTGCAGGCCATGACCGACGTCGCCCACACCGGCGACCGCCCCGCCTACCTGGAGCGCTCCTTCGAATTCCACGTCTCCGTGGTCGGCCTGTCCGGACACGCCCGCCTCGAAGAGGCCTACCGCTCCCTGCAACTCCAGCTGATGCTGTCCATGGCCCTCAACCGCCGCGCCCGCGAGGAGCACGAAACCCTCGACGGCGACGTCGCCCGCCACACCCACCTGCTGGAGATCATCGACACCGGAGACCCCGAAGCCGTCCTCGACGAACTGGCCACCCACGGCGACCGCAGCTTCCTCGACGGCATCGAGGACACAGTGGACGGACACACCGACGTCGCGCTGGCCTGGCTGGCCCAGCAGCGCACCAGCCGAAAGGAAACCCGTTGAACGACCCGCTGACCGTGACCGTCGACGACATCACCCCCGAGATCGACCCCGGCGCCTTCATCGCCCCCGGCACCAGCCTCATCGGCCGCGTCACCATCGGCCCCCGCGCCAGCATCTGGTACGGCTCGGTGCTGCGCGGCGACCAGGAGACCATCACCATCGGCGAGGCCACCAACATCCAGGACGGCACCGTCATCCACGCCGACCCCGGATTCCCCGCTGACATCCACCCCGAGGTCACCGTCGGCCACCGCGCCGTCCTGCACGGCTGCACCGTGGAAACCGGCAGCCTCATCGGCATGGGCGCGGTCGTGCTCAACGGCGCCCGCATCGGCGCCGGCTCCCTGGTGGCCGCCGGAGCCGTCGTCCTGGAAGGCACCGACATCCCACCCGGCTCCCTGGTCGCCGGAACCCCCGGCAAGATCCGCCGCGAACTCACCGCCGACGAACAAGCCGCCCTCAAGCTCTCCGTCGAGCAGTACCTCAACCTCGCAGCCAAACACCGCAACGCGCTCAGCTGAGCGACACCCCCACCAGCCCTGCACGCAGAAATCCACCCGATGGCTCGCTCAACCCGGCAGGACCGCTGGGGAGCACCACCACGAACGGGGGAACCGGGAGACCACATACCGCTAACCCCGGCGGCCGGACACCACCGTGGCGTCGAGCTCGTCGCAGCGCGACACCCTCGCCTCCAAGCCGGCAGCGCACATCAGACCCGCGGTGCGATCGGCCTGCTCCCGGGAGGTCTCCACCAGCAGCACCCCACCGGGCGCCAGCCAACCCGGTGCCTGGGCGATCACCCGCGCCTGCACCGACAGGCCGTCGGCCCCACCGTCCAGGGCCGTGCGGGGTTCGTGGTCACGGGCCTCCGGGGGCATCAGGGCCACCGCGTCGCTGGGAACGTAGGGGGCGTTGGCGGTGATCACCCGCACCCGCCCCGCCAACTCGCGGGGCACAGGGGCGAACAGATCTCCCGTGACCACGTGCCCAGCAGGCAGGTTCAGCTCCGCGCACGCCGTCGCGCGCTCGTCGACGTCGCACGCCCACACCACCGCCTCCGGGCACTGCGCGCGCACCGCGGCGGCCACCGCCCCCGAACCGCAACACACGTCCACCACCACAGCACCCGAACCGAGGCCGTCCACGGCGAGCTCGACGAGGTGTTCGGTACGACGCCGCGGCACGAACACCCCCGGCGCCACCGCGATCCGCACACCCCGGAACCACGCCCACCCCAGCACCTGCTCCAACGGCAACCCCGACACGCGCGCGGCGAGCATCCGCTCCAACCGCACCGCATCATCACCGGCCTCGCCCAGCAGCAGCTCCGCCTCGTCCTCGGCGAACACGCAGCCCGCCGCCCGCAGACGACCGGTCACCTCATCCCGCGACACACCCACGCCCCCTGACGCCATCGGCGCCCATCCTCGCACCCGCCCCGCGAAACGACGTCTGCCGCGCCCCCGGAAAACCGGGAACGCGGCAGACGTGAAGTCATTTTCGGTTGTGCGCTACCAGGCCCTCATCCGCGCGGAAACCGCACATGGGCCTGCGAGCGGGGGTGGCGCATCGTCGCGCGGGCGCGTTCGAGCTCCCGCGAAAACCCGCCCAGCCAGCGAACCATACTTGCCATAGGGCGTCCTCCAAGTTCAAGCGAAGGGTTTGTGTGTGGAGTTGACGGTGTTCCCGCTCGTTGTCAACACCCGGATGCGCGGGCACCCACTGATCCGGCCGAGTTCGTCCCCCGTCAACCGGAATGTCGTCGCAGGTCGTCCGCGTGTTTCAACCGTGACATAACAGAACGGTCACAACAAGGAGCGGCCAGTCACACCCGAACAGGCGACACCGAAACACACGCCCCGTAGCGATCAGCCCGGGTGCGCACCCACCGCATCCCGCAACTCACCGGCCACCTCCACGTCCGACTGCCGCGCACAATGCGCACAGCAGAAGAACCGCCCACTGGCCTCCACGCCATGACCCAAGATCCGACACCCGCAGTGCTCGCACTGCGGCGCCAAACGCTGCGCCGCGCACTCGAAAGAATCGAACGTGTGCACCCCACCGCCCACGGTGCGCACCTCGAAACTCATCCAGTACTCGTTCCCGCACACCTCGCAGGTCCCCATGAGACCGCCCTCCACAACGCGATGACAAGCCAACATCGCGAGCATGCGGCCTCCCACCAACACCGGCAACCGCACCCCACACCGAAGACAATTCACCTCTGACACCACGCCACCCTGTGCCAGCATGATCACCACCACACCCACGCGCCGAGCCAGGGAGCCGCCCCATGCACGACGACCGCCACATCGTCGAACAACGCCTCGACCGCGTCCTGCACCAACGCATCAAACCCGCCCAACACACCCACACCCAACCCATGGACATCGCCGTCTGGCACACCCCAGGCGAACCCGTCGACGTCACCCACGCCCTCAACGCCACCTACCAACCCACCCACATCGGCCAACCCTGGGGACCCGCCTGGGGCACCGCCTGGTTCCGCCTCACCGCCACCATCCCCGAAACCTGGGCCGGGCACACCATCGAAGCACTCATCAACCTCGGCTCCACCGACGAACGCCCCGGCTTCCAATGCGAAGGCCTCTGCTACACCCCCGACGGCACACCCCTCAAAGCCATCAACCCCCTCAACACCTACCTCCCAC
>NZ_SMLA01000114.1:0-4047 GCF_004349225.1 Saccharopolyspora karakumensis | reverse complement strand
GAGGTGGCGCGGGTGTCGCGGGGCCTCGGGTGATCAAGCCTGCGGGGTGCGGCGATCAGCGCGGTGTCGTGAGCCTAGCAAATCAGTTGGTGGTGGCCGGGTGGGTGCGCGCGGCTGGTTAGGCTTTGGAACGTCAGCCCTTTTTCCGGACTTGTGACCTGAGGATTCGATGTCTTCTTCCGCTGTGCCCGTGCCGGTTCTCGCCGACAGCGTCCGGCTCGATGACGACGGGGTGCACATCCTGGACCGGCGGGTGTTCCCGTTCGAGCACCGGTGGGTGCGTGCGCGCACGGTGGAGGAGGTCGCGCGGGCCATCGAGGAGATGGTGACCCAGTCCTCCGGGCCGTACTTCGCGGTGCTGTGGGGTTTGGTGCTGGCCGCCCGGGAGACCGAGGGGCAGGACCCGCAGGTGGCTCGTCGCCGGGTGGGTGAGGCGGCGCAGCGGTTGATCGCCACGCGCCCGACCAACGACCAGCCGCGCAAGGCAGCGGCGTTCGTGCTCGCCGAGATCGCCGGGCGCGAGGACGTCGCCGCGGCGGCGTGGGACGGCGCGCGGGCGGGTGATGCCGACTACCGGCGGCGATGCCGCGAGATGGGTCAGGCGGGCGCGGCGCTGCTGGACGAGGGCGCGCGGGTGCTGACGCACTGCTGGGGTGATCTCTACCTGCTGGGGCTGGTGGAGGCGCTGGTGGCCGGGGGCAAGCGTCCGGAGTTCGTCTGCACCGAGACCCGCCCCTACCTGCAGGGGGCGCGGTTGACCGCGGAGTCACTGGCGGAGATGGGGGTGCCCACGACGCTGGTGACCGACGGGATGCCGGCGTCGCTGATGCGGGAGGGCCGGGTGGATGCGCTGGTGACCGCCAGCGACCGGATCACCTTGGACGGCTCGGTGATCAACAAGGTGGGCACGTTGCAGCTGGCCACGGCGGCGAAGGCCTTCGGCGTGCCGTTCCACGCGTTGTGCCACGCGCCGGATCCCGACACCGAGTCGGGTGCGCAGGTGCCGATCGAGTTCCGCGACGGCGACGAGGTCCTGCACACCCTGGGGCATCGCAGTGCGAGCGCGCGGGTGCGGGGCCTGTACCCGGCGTTCGACGTGACCGATCCGGACCTGGTGACCACGGTGGTCACCGATCGGGGTGCGTTCGCTCCCGGCGAGGTGCGCCGCTACTGGGCCTGACCGGCGTGGAGGCGTCGGAGCAGGGTGATCAGCAGTTCGCGTTCGGCAGTGCTCAGCGGGGTGAGCAGTTCGCGGTTGGCCGTCTCGGCCAGCGCGGCGCAGCGCTGGAGGGTGGCCAGGCCGTCGGGGGTGGCCGACACGGCGTTCTTGCGGCGGTCGCGCGGGTCGGGCCGGCGTTGCACCAGGCCCTTGTCCCCCAGCTCGTTGAGCAGTCCGACGACGTCCTTGGGGTCGATCTCCAGGCGCCGCACCAGTTCAGCTTGGGCCAGCGGGCCGTGCTCGGCCACGGCGGCCAGCACGGCGTGCTGGCTCAGCCGCAGTCCTTCCTCCGCTAGCGCGCGGGCGAGCAGGTCGCGGCCGCGCGCGGCGACGCGCCCGGTCAGCCAGCTGGGCAGGGACTGGATGTGCTGCAGAGCGCGGGTGTTGTCCGGTTCGGCCACGCTCTCACCCTAGCCGGAAATTCGTTGGACCGACCAATGGTTTTCCCTCTACTCTCGATTTCGTTGGTGGTCCCATCGATTTCGATTTCGAGGAGCGTGCGTGATGCGACGCGTCAACTACGTCATCAACGGTGGACCGGAGGTCCTGTTCGTCGAAGACGTCCCCACCCCGGTGCCCGGCCCTTCTCAGCTGCTGGTGCGGTGCGAGGCGGTCGGGGTCTCCTGGCCGGCGGTGCGCCGCGTGCGGGAAGGACCCGAGCCGGTACCGCTGAGCGGGGAGGTCGCCGGTGTGGTGGAGGCGCTGGGCCCGGGGGTGCGGGGTTTCCGGCTCGGTGACCGGGTCACCGGCCTGTGCTTCGAGCACGCCTACGCCGAGCGGGTGCTGCTGGCCGAGCGCATGGCATCGCGGGTGCCCGAGCACGCCGACGCGGTGACCGCGGTGGCGCTGGTGCGCAGCGGGCTGGTGGCGCGCCGGGCGTGCGCGGCGGGTGTGATCGGCCGGGGCGAGTCGGTGCTGATCACCGCCGCGGCGGGCGCGGTGGGCACGATGGCGATCCAGCTGGTGCGCGCTCACGGGGCTCGTGTGGTCGCCGCGGTCGGCGACAAGCAGGACAAGGGCGCGTTCGTGCGCACGTTGGGCGCGGATGCGGTGGTGGGCTACGACGATCCCAGCTGGGGCGAGCCGGTCGACGTCGCCTTGGAGTGCGTCGGTGGTGAGGTGCTGGACAAGGCGGTGCGCGCCGTGGGCCGCGGTGGGCGGCTGGTGGTCTTCGGTGCTCAGCCGGGTGCGATCTGCTCGGGTGAGCTGATGACGCGCGGTGCTTCGGCGACCGGGTTTCGCATGGGTTCGCCCGCGATGCCGTCGTTGCAGGCCTGCTGGCGCGACGAGTTGTGGGACTGGCATCGGGAGGGCTGGCTGCGCACTCGCGTGCACGCTGAGATCCCGCTGTCCCGGGCGGCGCGGGCGCACGAGGTCATCGAGTCCCGCGCCAACCTCGGCAAGGTGGTGCTGGTGGTGGACTAGGTCCGCCCTGCGGGGCGTGGGCGATGGAGTCCACGGCGATGGTCAGCAGCCGGGCGGGTGGCGGAGTGCCTCCGAAGCCGGGGTAGTCGATTCCTAGGGACTTCTGGGAGATCTCGTCGATGTTGGCGACCGCGCCGTCGGTGGTCGAATCGATGACGCGGCCGCGCACGGCGCAGTAGCGGGCGACGTTGTCGGGGCCGGCGATGTTGAGTGCTGATGCTCGCGTTCGGGCCGCTCAACCCGATCCTCGGTGCGGTCAAGGCCGAACGCACACCGCCGCGGCTGCGCGCCCGCGTCTACGCCACGATCTCCATGGCCGCGCTGGCCGGGATGCCGCTGGGCACCGCGCTGGCGGGCGCGGTGAGCGCGCGGTGGGGGCTGATGCCGGCGATCGCGGTGTTCACGGCGGCAGCCGCGGCGATGTCGTTGTGCCCCTTGCTTTTTCCCGCGTGGCGGACGCTCGACCGGCCACCGGTGGCCTGGACGGGACCAAGACGCCAGTGAGAAGGACGGGGCTGGTCAGCCCGTGCGGGTTCGGGTGCGGCGGGTGTAGGCGCGGGCGGCTCGTGCGCGGTCTCCGCAGCGGGTCGAGCACCAGTGGCGGCGGCCGTGGCGGAGCAGGTAGCGGTTGCAGGGGGTTGAGTCGCAGGCGGTGAGCCGTTCGGCGTCGGGGTGGGTGAGCAGGTCGGCGGCGTCGGCGGCGAGGGTCGCCAACGCGTGGTCGACGATCTCGGTGGTGGGGTGGGGTATCGCGCGATAGGGCCCGTTCCCGTCGTCCCACTGCAGCAGCCGGGCCGTGGGGACGCGGGTCAGCGCCTCGTTGATGGCGGACAGGGCGGCGGGAAGGGCGGGGAGCCCGGCGGTGCGGGAGGCGAGCAGGGCCCTGATCTGCTCGCGCAGCGAGCGCAGCTGCGCGGCGCACATCTCCCGCATGTCGATGTCGACCGGGGCGAGGCCGTGTTCGGTCAGCCAGTGGTTCGTCTGCGCAGGGGTCCCGAGGAGGTCGGCCGTGTGCCCGCCCGGCAGTGCGATGGCGCTGTTGGCCAGGGCGAGGGCGGGGTACTGCTCCTCGCCCGGCGCGGGTGGCAAGGCGGGGTCGTCTGTCATCAGCGTCTCTCCCATGGTCCTCATGGTACGCATTGCGCCCATCCGTGAGAATGGGCTAGCGTCGGTTCACGGATAAAACGTTCGACAACCGTGAGGTTTGTGTTTTCGTGTCTTCTGCCCCCATCTCCACCGACCAGTTCACCGTGCACGCCTTCGGCGGGCCGACCGCCCTGTTCGAGTACGGCGGACTGCGGTTCATGACCGACCCGACCTTCGACGAACCCGGCGACTACCCCCGTCCCGACGGCCGGTTCCTGACCAAGACCACCCCCTCCGCCTGTCTCTTATACACCTCT
>NZ_SMLA01000113.1:0-4899 GCF_004349225.1 Saccharopolyspora karakumensis | reverse complement strand
GGGGCGGGGCTCTGCACACCGACCGGTTGCGCGGCAGCGTCCACGCTGTGCGGGGTCGATGTTTCGGCGCTTGCCAATGCACCGAGGCCCAGGGCTGCGGCCAATCCGAACGGGACAACCGCAACTGCGAGCCGGGGCATCTAGGTCTCCGTTTCAAGGCGGGATCATTACAACTTCATATCCTTACGCCAAGCGACGATCCTTTAATGGGCCGAATGGAGCAATCTATTGAGGCCCGCACCACCATCTCACTGCGCGTCACGTGATCGTCCCCCCTGGTCACAGGCACGGATCACGATCACGAAGAAGCGATCAACTCCCCACATCGAAAACTATCCGTAAACGGCCGCGCACGCGCCGCAATAATTGCGATGCGAAACGCGAGCAGGCAATAGACGGAGCGTGGCGAGCCCCTGGAGCCAGGGAGTAATCGGGCGAGCACGAATTGTTGCCCCGTAAGCAGGGTCACATTTCAGCCCCTCCTGGAAGTCGCTTTCGAGGGCGTGCGAGCACGAATCGAGCGGCGCGACGCGGCCGCGGCGGTGACGCCGACCTCCCCGCTACCGCGCGTGGCCGCGGCGACGCGCTGACGACGCAGCGTTCGCGACCGGACACCGCCCTCGCGCGCGAGACCATTCAGCCCCGGAGCGAAAGCGGACGGAATCCCTCGAATTGCCCGACCCCGCGCGGTTTCGCCCTGTTCTTCCCTTTTCGGATCAAGGAGAACGCTCGGGAATTTCCCATTTGATGGGCGCGCGATGACGACGAACGCCGACGTCGCGCGCACCTGGACGGCGTAGCGGAGCCCTCCCCGGATCACCGGAACGACCGTCCACCAGGGACGACGAGACCTGGAACACAGAAGAGGGGTTCTGGGAAAGACTCCCGAGAACCACGCGGAACCGACTCGCGCGCAACGCGGACGCGAATTTCCGATGACTAGTATCGCCCCGCCGGATGACCTAGCACCGGCACGAAAAACGCCTGGACGTCGCTTTTCTCCGGCGTGTCCTGGTCACGAAGGGACTTGGTTTTCGTGGATTCATCGTTGCGGTCGGGGCAGGATGCTGCGCCCACGACCGACGCCGACGGCTATTCGAAGTCGCTCGGCAACCGCCAGGTGCAGATGATCGCCATCGGCGGAGCGATCGGCGTCGGGCTCTTCCTCGGTGCAGGAGGCAAGCTCGCCGCGGTCGGCCCCTCGCTGGTGGTCGCCTACGCGCTGTGCGGTCTGGCGGCGTTCTTCGTCATGCGCGCCCTCGGTGAACTGGTGCTGTACCGCCCGGTCGCGGGCAGCTTCGTGGAGTACGCACGCGAGTTCATCGGCCCCTGGGCGGGTTTCGCCTCCGGCTGGATGTACTGGCTGAACTGGGCGATGACCGGCATCGCCGAGATCACCGCGGTCGCGATCTACGTGCACCGCTGGCTGCCGGACCTGCCGCAGTGGATCACCGCGCTGATCGCGCTGGGCGTGCTGCTGGCGGTCAACCTGGTGTCGGTGAAGCTGTTCGGCGAGCTGGAGTTCTGGTTCTCGCTGGTGAAGGTGCTGGCGATCCTGGTGTTCCTGGTCGTGGGTCTGGGCCTGGTGTTCACCGCCACCGACATCGGCGGTGCACCGGCGGGACCGGCCAACCTCACCTCGCACGGCGGCTTCTTCCCCAGCGGCTTCGGCATCACGCTGATGGCGCTGCAGTCGGTGGTCTTCGCCTACTCGGCGATCGAGATGGTCGGCATCACCGCGGGTGAGGCCAAGGACCCGCACAAGGTGCTGCCCAAGGCCATCAACGGCGTGGTGTGGCGGATCGCCATCTTCTACGTCGGTTCGGTGCTGCTGCTGGCGATGCTGCTGCCGTGGACGGTCTTCAGCGCCGACGAGAGCCCGTTCGTCACCGTGTTCTCCCGCCTGGGGATCCCTGGCGTCGGCGACGTGATGAACGCCGTGGTGCTCACCGCCGCGCTGTCGTCGTGCAACTCCGGTCTGTACTCGACCGGCCGCATCCTGCGGGCGCTGGCCAACGACGGCGAGGCGCCGAAGTTCGCCGCGAAGATGAACAAGCGCCGCGTTCCCTACGGCGGAATCCTGTTCACCGCAGCTGCTTTCGTGCTCGGCGTCATCCTCAACGGCATCGTGCCGGAGCAGGCGTTCGAGATCGCCACCGCGATCGCCTCTCTCGGTGTGGTCGCGACCTGGGCCACGCTGGTGATCTGCCAGATGCGGCTGCGGACCCGGGCCATGCGCGGTGAGATCGAGCGGCCGAGCTACCGGATGCCCGGCGCGCCCTACACGGGCTGGGCCACGCTGGCTTTCCTCGCCCTGGTGATCGCTCTGATGGGCTTCTCCGACGGCGCCGAGCGGATCGCGTTCTTCTCGATCCCCGCCATCGTCGCGGTGATCGCGCTGGGCTGGTGGCTGATCTCGCGCGGCCGCGCCAAGCGCGCCAACGGCGAGCCGATGGCCACCACCGGGTCGTGATCTGCTGCGGGAGAACGGCTTCCGGGGCGCTCCCGGAAGCCGTTCTCCGCTGTCGCGGGAGCTCGCTCAGGACGAGACGGGCTCCAGCAGGACGACGGGGATGGTCCGCTCGGTCTTGGTCTGGTACTCCGCGTAGTTCGGGAAGGCCGCGACCGCGCGGTCCCACCACAGCTCGCGCTCCTCGCCGCTGAGCTCGCGCGCCTCGTAGTCCCCCCGCTCCGGGCCGTCTTGCAGCTCAACGCGCGGGTTGGCGCGAATGTTGTGGTACCAGACGGGATTCTGCGGAGCCCCGCCCAACGAGGCGACGACGGCGTAGCGCCCGTCGTGCTCGACGCGCATCAACGGCGCCTTGCGGATCTTGCCGGACTTGGCGCCCTTGGTGGTCAGCACGACGACCGGGAACCCGTGCATCGTGGTGCCTTCGGTACCGCCGGAGCTCTCGTACTTCTCGACCTGATCGCGCACGAACTCGGTCGGGCTCGGTTCGTACTCGCCAGTCAACGGCATCTCCGTACCTCCATCGCAGAACCGGATCGTGACCACGACAACATCACGAGCGCGGCCCGCATTCCACGTGAGTCACCCGCCCGTGGGTCAGCGGCGACGCGGTTTGCGCCCCTTGCCCGGAGCCGGACCGCGACGCGACGCCGGCTTGCGCGCCTGGGCGGCGGCGGGCTTGGCGGGGGCCTTCTTGGTCTTGCGGGCGGGTTCGGGCTGCTGCTTGCCCCGGGTGCTGTTGACCGTGCGACCGCGGACGATCCCGATGAACTGCTCCATCAGGTCCGTGGTCTCGTCCTCGATCCAGCTCAGCGCGACGGTGGATTCGGGCGCGTCGGTGATCGGCCGGTAGGTGAGGTCCTTGCGGTGGTGCAGCCGCGCCAACGACTGCGGCACGACCAGCAGCCCGACTCCGGCGGCGACCAGCACGATCGCATCGGCCGTGGTGGCGGGGCGCTCGACCGCGGGAAGTCCCGGCGGGCACTCCCAGTCGAGGGTGTCGTCGAGCGGGTGCAGCAGGACGTCCTCGGCGAGGTCCTCGGAGGTGACCTCGTCGGCGGCGGCGACCACGTGGTCCTTGGGCACCACGACCACGGTCTGCTCGGTGTAGAGCGGGATGGCGTGCAGCCCGGTGCGGTCGATGGGCAGCCGCAGCAGCGCCGCGTCGGCTTCACCGTCGCGGACCAGGCCGGGCGCCTCGGCGGCCGCGGTCTGGACGAGGTTGAGGGGAACGAGGGGTTCGCGCTCCTGCCACTTGCGCGCCCACTTGTCGGGCGTGATGCCGGGGACGTAGGCGAGGTCGAAGGACGGGGCCGACTCTGTCACCTGCCCAGACTACCGGCCGGAGTCGCCGGTTACGCTGGTCGGATGACGTCGCGCAAAACCGTCCAGACGATGAAGCCCGCCACGGCGGCCAAGAAGCTGGGTGTCCTGCTGGAGGCCACCCCCGCCGACTTCCAAGAGGGCGTCGTCTCGCGCGACGAGCTCAACGCGCTGCAGGCCGACCCGCCGGAGTGGCTGCGGGACCTGCGCCGCAACGGTCCGCACCCGCGCCCCGTCGTCGCGGCGAAGCTGGGCATCTCGATCAGCGGTCTGACCCGCAACGGCTACGCGGACCCGCTGACCACCGAGCAGATCAACGCGATCCGCGACGAGGACCCCGAGTGGCTCCACCTGGAACGCACCACCCGCGTCGAAGCGCGTCGCGAGGAGGAGCGGGCGCAGGCCCGCAAGGCGGCCAAGGCCGAGAAGTCCGCCAAGACCCGCGACAACTCCTGATTGACACCACGAATCTCTGCGCAAGCGGCGCCGGCCGCGAGGTATGAGCATCACTCTCGCCGCTGGCACCGCCGCGGGTTCTCAGACGTCGTCTGGCGAGTACGCCGCGACACCGATGTCCACCCCAGGGGTAAGCGGAACACATCAGGAGTGGCGCACGGAGTCCAGGCGACGTCTGAGGTTCCGCTACCTGCACCGCCCAGCACATGGTGTTCTGCAACGGGAAATTATGGGGTACATTCGTGTTCCTGTTACTCCGAGTACACCGTAGTGCGGAGGTGTGGGCATGACCGCCGTCGATGTTGCCGGCCAGGGCGTGGAGCAGGACTTCTCCAGTCGCCTGCTCGAATCGTCGCAGATGCTGTCCTACGACCCGATGACCGAGATCGACTGGGACAGCCCCCTGCCGGCCGATCAGCACGGACTGAACCCCGAGTGGAGCACGCTCTACGGCACGCCGCTGTGGGACGAGCTCACCGAGCAGCAGCGCATCACGCTCACCAGGCACGAGGTGTGCTCGATCATGAGCACCGGCATCTGGTTCGAGATGATCCTGCAGCAGATGATCCTGCGCGACCAGTACGTCAAGAACCCCGCGAACTCCGAGTTCCAGTTCGCCCTCACCGAGATCGCCGACGAATGCCGGCACT
>NZ_SMLA01000112.1:0-5214 GCF_004349225.1 Saccharopolyspora karakumensis | reverse complement strand
CCCCTGCCCCTCCCCGGCCGGTGCCGGGCACCGCGAACGCCGTCGCGGCCCTCGGGAGTCCCCGGGGGCCGCGACGGTCAGCGCTGATCCGATCAGCAGGAGGGGGTGTAGGTGCGGGTCGCCAGGACCTTCTCGCCCGAGGTGACCTCGATCTTGGTCGTGGTGTTGTTGGGCAGCGAGGTGCTGGAGATGATCAGACCCTTGGCTCCCACCGAACCGGAGCCCTTGGTCTCGCCGTTGACCTTGACCTCGTACGGCGTCATCGGCGCGTCCGGTGCGGCGGTGATGCGGTACTCGACGACCGGGGTGTGGGCGGCGTCGGGGAACGCGGGCGCGAGCATCGGCATCGCGGCGACCATGGCCGACATGTCCTGGCACTTGGCCTCGCCGAGCTGGACCTGGACCGGGGCCGGCGGCGCGGCCGACGCGGCCGACGCGGCCGTGGCCGCAGCGGGGATGGCCACCGCGACTGCGGCGAGAACGACGGTCAGCATGCGACCTGACATGTGAGAAGCACCTCCACGAGACGAGCGGATCAGCGCTTCGAAGCTAGAGCCCCCCGGGTCGCAGCGAGAGTTCGCTGCCCCCAACGAGCGACACCGGGTAACACGAACCGGTCCCGGGAACCGTCGAGCAGACCGCCGCACGGGTCGTCGATGCCGCCGGGGTGCTCGCCCCGGACCGTCAGCGCGGTGCGCACCTTGTCCCGGGCCGGGTCGAGGATCTCGCGGACGATCAGCACGCACAACAGCACGACCATCGCGTCCCGGATCAGCACCGCGCCCAGGAACCAGCCCTCCGGCAGTCCCTTGTTGGCCGTGCCCAGGTAGTAGTACATGCGCGGCGCCCACACGGCCGCGTCGACGACCATCCAGGTCAGCAGCAGCCGCCAGCGCGGAATCGCCAGCACCGCCAGCGGAACCAGCCACAGCGAGTACTGCGGGCTCCACACCTTGTTGGTCAGCAGGAACGCCGCCAGCACCAGGAAGCACAGCTGGGCCACCCGCGGCCGGGTCGGAGCGGCCAGCGCGAGCCAACCGATCGCCAGGCAGGCCAGCAGGAACAGCCCGAGGCTGACCGCGTTGAGCACCACCGGCGTCGCGCCCGCCGGCAGCTGCCCGTCGAAACCGGCCCAGCCGGTGAAGTGCATCAGCACGTTGTACAGCGAGTCCGGATCGGCGGGCCGTTGGCTGTTCAGCCGGAAGAACTCGCCCCAACCGTCCGGGTAGGCCAGCAGGATCGGGACGTTCACCGCCAGCCACGCCAGCGCGGCGGCCAGCACCGCGCGCGCCGCGTCGGGCAGCTTCCCCGCGCGCCAGGCCAGGACCAGCAGCGGCCCGAGGAAGAACAGCGGGTAGAGCTTGGTGGCGCCGCCGATGCCGATCAGCACCCCGGCCAGCACGGGTCGTCGTCTCGCCCAGGCCAGCAGGCCGGCGGTTCCCAGCGCCGCGGCCAGGGCGTCGAAGTTGGTGAAGGCGTGCGCGAAGACCAGCGGTGACACGGCGGCCAGCGCGACGTCCCAGACGCGGCGGCGCGCCAGAAGGACCAACGCCCAGATGGTCACCAGCCACGCCGCCGCCAGCCACAGCGCGGTGATGTTGAAGTACAGGACGCTGGTGAGTCCACCCGGGAGCCAGCCGAAACCGGCCAGCGTCGCCCAACCGTCGGCGGTGCGAGCGTTGATCCACTGGAAAAGCCCCGTCAGCACCGGGTATTCCATGTAGCGGACCTGCTCGTTCAGCGTGCCCTTGTTCTCCACCCAGCCGGTCTTGTACGGAAAGGCGTTGTCCGGCGCGAGATCTCCCACGCCGTAGCGCGGGATGATGTCGGTGTAGCACATGGCGACGTACTGCTTGCTGTTGCGCCAGTCCAGCTGCGGACCGCTGCTGGTGTCGTAGGTGACCTGGCAGGGCGCCTTGAACAGCCACGCCGCGGCCAGCGTCAGCACCGCGAGCAGCAGGATCACCCGCAGCGGCGTCCAGAACCACTGCCGCCCGACCTGCGCGTGCCTGCCCAGCGGACCGCCGAAGAGCCGGCTGACGTTGCGCGGGAAGGACTCGGTCCAGGTCGGCGGAACCCGATCCGCCGCTGAGAGGGACGAACTGTCCACCGCTGCCGCGAGCACGTTCCCCGAGGACGCCGCTGTTTCCCGATCGGCGGATTCGTTGGTGGACACGCCCGGATGCTACTTGGCCCCGAGAAGCAGGAAGGGCACCCGCCGGGTCGGCGGGTGCCCTTCCTGCGTTCAGCTCCGGCTATTCGCCGAAACGCCGCGTCGGAGCGACGTCTCCCGGTTCACCGGGGCTGCTCGACTCCGTCTCGCACGGCGGCTCGAAGAACCCGCCGCAGTCCTGACCGTCACCGGGCTCCTCCCGGCTGGTCGTCGGTTCCTGCTCCTGCGAGTCGCTCGGCATCGTGGGCGGCGGCGCCGAGGACGACGGCGGCTCCGACGAGGTCGGGGGCGGCGGCAGCGGGATGTCCTGGAACTGACCGATGGTGTCGGTCTTCTTGAACTGCTCCACCTTGAGGCCCTTGTGGTAGCTGTTCATGAACTGCTGCCACACCATCGCCGGGTACTTGCCGCCGTAGAAGCTGGTGCCCGAGTTGTCCTCCAGCGGGACGTTGCGACCGTTCTCGCTGGCCAGCATCGACACCGAGGTGGACAGCTGCGGAGTCGCACCGATCATCCACGCGGTGGCGTTGTCCTTGGTGTCCAGGTACTGGTGCGTACCGGTCTTGGACATCACCGGCCGGTCGTCTTCGAGACCCCGCTTGGCGTGGTCGGCGACGTCGAACATCGACGCGATCGTGTTGTAGGCCAGCTTCGCGGCCTCCGACTCCGATTCGTCGTAGAGCGTCTTGACCGGCTCGTTGTGGATCTTGATCGGCGGGCCCTCGCGCGGCGTGATCTCCCGGACCAGGTGCGGGGTGTGCGACTTGCCCTGGTTCGCCAGCGTCGCGTACGCGTTGGCCATGTCGATCGGCTTGACCGGGTACATGCCCAGCGCGATACCGGACTGGGTCTGACCGTTGGCGTTCTGCAGGGTCTTCGTCGAGCCCTTGCCCGACTTGTACTCCCCCGGGACACCCGCGGTGTGCGCGGCCTCGGCGATGGCCGGGGGCCCGAGCCGGGCCGCCATGTTGACGAACACGGTGTTCACCGACTTCGTCATGGCCTCGCGGACCCCGCAGTGGGTCGGCACGTCGCAGGCCACGTTCGGGGCGTTGGCGAACTCGGTCCCCGCGATGGTCTGCGGGCTGCTGCCGTCGTAGAACTCGCCGATGCCCAGGCCCTTGTGCAGACCCGCCAGCACCGCGAAGGGCTTGAACGACGAACCGGGCTCGGTGGGCGCGACCGCCCAGTCGTAGCCACCGACGTCACCGCCGCCGCCGTAGTAGGCCTTGACCTCACCGGTCTTGGGCTCGACCGCCACGAGCGAGGTCTTGATGTTGTCCGGCAGCGTGTTCTCGGCCTGGGTGGTGGCGGCCTCGACCGCCGCCTTCTGGGCCTTCGGGTCGATCGTCGTCTTGATCTTGAAGCCCTCGCGGGCCAGCGTGTCCTCGTCGTAGCCGGCCTCTTCGAGCTCCCGGAGCACCTGGTCCTTGATCTTGAACTGGTCCGGGGTCAGCCGCCGGTCGATCCGCCAGTCGTTCTGGCCGCGGGTCTCCGGCAGCTGCAGGCCCTCTCGCTCGGAAGCCGGCAGGAAGCCGTTCTTGACCATCTGGTCGAGCACGTAGTTGAACCGCGTGGTGGCCTGCTCCAGGTCCTCGCGCGGGTCGTTGCCCTTAGGGCGCTGCACCATGCCCGCCAGCACCGAGGCCTCGGCCGGGGTGATCTCGCTGGGCTTCTTGCCGAAGTAGGCGTTGGCCGCCGCGGTGATGCCGTTGGCGCCTCGGCCGTAGTAGGCGGTGTTGAGGTACGACAGGAGGATGTCGTCCTTGGAGCGCTCGTTGGTGATCTTGAACGCCAGCACGATCTCCTTGACCTTGCGAACGTAGTCGGGATCCGACTTGTTCAGCTCCAGGTCGAGCTTGATGAACTGCTGGGTGATCGTCGAACCACCACCGACACCGGAGCCGGTGAACATGAAGAACACCGACCGGGCGATGCCCTGGAAGTCGAAGCCGGGGTTGGTGTAGAAGCTCGCGTCCTCGGCGGAGATCGTCGCGTCCCGCAGCGGTTTGGACACCTGGTTGAGGTCGCGGACGACCTCCCGGGAACCGTCCGAGCTCACCGTCGCCAGCGGCGAGTCGTCCGCGTAGGTGATGGTGATCGGCTGCTTCATGTTCAGCAGCTTCTGCTCGTCCGGCGCTTCCCAGAACAGGTAGCCGTAGATGAACACCAGCGTTGGGATGATCACCGCTGCGGCCGCGCCCACGTAACAGGCCCTGCGGATGCGCCGCCACAGGACGGCGCGCTTGGCTTGGGCGGCACTCATGTCGTCGTCTGGATCCTCGTCGTCGTCCCTGCCGGGGAAACCGGCGCTGCCGACGTCAGCGGCACCGCCGCTCTGCTGGTCGCCGAACCGGTCGTCGTCGCCGTAGGGGTCGTCGTCGAAGTCGTCGGCGTAGTAGTTGTACGTCGCCTGGTCCGAGTGCGTCAGCAGGTTCGGCTCACGGGTGACACCGGCACCCGCCGAAGCCGCACCCGCGGCAGCACCCGCACCGGCCGCACCGGCCGCACCGGCCGCACCGGCCGCGGCAGCACCAGCCGCACCCGCACCGGCGGCGGCACCACCGGCTCCGGCCGCGCCCGCGGCACCCCGGTCAGCGCTCGGGGTCTGCGGGAGGTTCTGCGTCGGCGCCTCACCAGGCGGCGGCGCGGGACGACCGGCGGGAGGCTGCTGCCCCGCCGGCGGGTGACCAGGACGGCCCGGGGGAGGAGGCGGCGGCGACGGCGAGTAGCTCGTCGCGTCGTCCTCCCCGTTTAACTTGCTGGTCAGCGGCGACGGGCTCGAACCCGGCGCGGAGTCGTCGTCGAAGGACGGCGTCCACGCACCGGTCGTCTCCTCCGGGGCCTCGGCCCCGGGCCACTGCGGCGGCTGCCCGCCGGGCTGACCGCCGGGACGTCCCGGCGGGGGCGGCGGCTGCTGCCCACCGGCTCCGGGGCGACCACCGGGCTGCTCTCCCGGCCACGCCGGACCGCCGGGCGGGGGCGGCGGGGGTCCGCCCGCCGGCCGCGGCGGCGGTCCTGGTTGACCACCGGGCTGGCCG
>NZ_SMLA01000111.1:0-5308 GCF_004349225.1 Saccharopolyspora karakumensis | reverse complement strand
TAAGGATTGTGTCGGCGGTGTCTTACTCTCCCACACCCTAGCGAGTGCAGTACCATCAGCGCTGGGGAGCTTAGCTACCGGGTTCGGAATGGGACCGGGCGGACCCTCCCCGCCATCGCCACCGACAACCCTGAACCCCACCCACACAGAGCGGGAAACTCACAGGTGCCAATCTGCGTTGACACAAATATTGAGTTAACAACCATGGGTTGTTGTCTCAGATATCGTATAGTGGGTGCGTAACATCTTCGTGAGCAAGTCCTCGGCCTATCAGCACCGGTCAGCTCCACACATTACTGTGCTTCCACATCCGGCCTGTCAACCCGGTCATCTACCGGGGGCCTTAACCCACAAAGGGGTGGGAGACCTCATCTAGGAACAGGCTTCCCGCTTAGATGCTTTCAGCGGTTATCCCTCCCGAACATAGCCAACCAGCCGTGCTCTTGGCAGAACAACTGGCACACCAGAGGTTCGTCCGTCCCGGTCCTCTCGTACTAGGGACAGCCTTCCGCAAGTCTCCTACGCGCGCGGCGGATAGGGACCGAACTGTCTCACGACGTTCTAAACCCAGCTCGCGTGCCGCTTTAATGGGCGAACAGCCCAACCCTTGGGACCAACTCCAGCCCCAGGATGCGACGAGCCGACATCGAGGTGCCAAACCATGCCGTCGATATGGACTCTTGGGCAAGATCAGCCTGTTATCCCCGGGGTACCTTTTATCCGTTGAGCGACACCGCTTCCACCAGCCAGTGCCGGATCACTAGTCCCTGCTTTCGCACCTGCTCGACCCGTCAGTCTCACAGTCAAGCTCCCTTATACACTTACACTCAACACCTGATTGCCAACCAGGCTGAGGGAACCTTTGGGCGCCTCCGTTACCCTTTGGGAGGCAACCGCCCCAGTTAAACTACCCACCAGGCACTGTCCCCGATCCGGATCACGGACCCGAGTTAGATGCCCGGAACGACCAGAGTGGTATTTCACCAACGACTCCACACCCACTAGCGTGAATGCTTCACAGTCTCCCACCTATCCTACACAAGCCGAACCAAACACCAATACCAAGCTATAGTAAAGGTCCCGGGGTCTTTCCGTCCTGCCGCGCGAAACGAGCATCTTTACTCGTACTGCAATTTCACCGGGCCTGTGGTCGAGACAGCGGAGAAGTCGTTACGCCATTCGTGCAGGTCGGAACTTACCCGACAAGGAATTTCGCTACCTTAGGATGGTTATAGTTACCACCGCCGTTTACTGGCGCTTAAATTCTCCGCTACACCCCAAAGGGCTTTACGGGTCCTCTTAACGTTCCAGCACCGGGCAGGCGTCAGTCCATATACATCGCCTTACAGCTTCGCATGGACCTGTGTTTTTAGTAAACAGTCGCTTCTCCCTGGCCTCTGCGACCACCACCAGCTCCCACCGAAAAAGTGTTCACCAGCAGTGGCCCCCCTTCTCCCAAAGTTACGGGGGCAATTTGCCGAATTCCTTAACCACAGTTCACCCGACCGCCTCGGTATTCTCTACCTGACCACCTGTGTCGGTTTCGGGTACGGGCCGTGCACACACTCGCTAGAGGCTTTTCTCGGCAGCATGGGATCACTCACTTCACCACAACGGCTACGCATCACCCCTCACCCACAAAGTGTGCGGATTTACCTACACACCGGGCTACAGGCTTACACCAGTACTACCACTCACTGGCAGAGCTACCCTCCTGCGTCACCCCATCACTTGACTACTATCCCTTCGGGTCCCATGCAGTCCCCAGCCTTGTCCGAAGACGCAGCCGGCTTCCGGATGGTTAGCATCAGAAACCTCATCATGGGCGCATATGCACGGGTACGGGAATATCAACCCGTTATCCATCGACTACGCCTGTCGGCCTCGCCTTAGGCCCCGACTCACCCTGGGCGGACGAACCTTCCCCAGGAACCCTTGGTCATCCGGCGGAAGAGATTCTCACTCTTCACTCGCTACTCATGCCTGCATTCTCACTCCCACACAATCCACACCACGCTTCCGCGGACGCTTCACCTCGTGCAGGACGCTCCCCTACCCAACCCAACAAAAGTTGAATTGGCATGGCTTCGGCGGTGCGCTTCAGCCCCGCTACATTGTCGGCGCAGGACCACTTGACCAGTGAGCTATTACGCACTCTTTCAAGGATGGCTGCTTCTAAGCCAACCTCCTGGTTGTCTAAGCGATCCCACATCCTTTCCCACTAAGCGCACACTTGGGGGCCTTAGCCGATGCTCTGGGCTGTTTCCCTCTCGACGACGAAGCTTCTCCCCCGCCGTCTCACTGCCACACTCAACTCAGGCGTATTCGGAGTTTGGCTGATCTCAGTAACCCGTGAAGGCCCATCAACCAACCAGTGCTCTACCCCACCCAAGCAACATGCGACGCTGCACCTAAATGCATTTCGGGGAGAACCAGCTATCACGGAGTTTGATTGGCCTTTCACCCCTACCCACAGCTCATCCCCCAGGTTTTCAACCCTGGTGGGTTCGGGCCTCCACACGGTCTTACCCGCGCTTCACCCTGGCCATGGGTAGATCACTCCGCTTCGGGTCTACACCACGCGACTCACACGCCCTATTCAGACTCGCTTTCGCTCCGGCTACCCCCAACGGGTTAACCTCGCCACGCAGCAGTAACTCGCAGGCTCATTCTTCAAAAGGCACGCCATCACAGTTGCTAAGACTGCTCTGACGGATTGCAGGCACATGGTTTCAGGAACTATTTCACTCCCCTCCCGGGGTACTTTTCACCATTCCCTCACGGTACTATCCACTATCGGTCACCAGGAAGTATTTAGGCTTAGCGAGTGGTCCCGCCAGATTCACAGCACCCTCCACGAAAGCGCTGCTACTCGGGAACACCACCACACACCGGCCACGCATTTTCGTCTACCGGACTCTCACCGTCTCTGGTCAGGTTTCCCAACCTGTTCAACTAACACGCAACCCAATGCTGAGAGGTCAGTAGCCCTCTCCAACGATGTCCCACAACCCCGCACACGCAACCCCTACCAGGTATCCCACGCGCACGGTTTAGCCTCTTCCGCTTTCGCTCGCCACTACTCACGGAATCACCAGTGTTTTCTCTTCCTACGGGTACTAAGATGTTTCACTTCCCCGCGTTCCCCCTCACACCCTATATATTCAGGCATGAGTAACCCGACATCACTCGGGCTGGGTTTCCCCATTCGGACACCCTCGGATCACAGCTCGTTTGACAACTCCCCGAGGACTATCGCGGCCTACCACGTCCTTCATCGGCCCCTGGTACCAAGGCATCCACCATGTGCCCTAAAAAACTTGGCCACAAAGATGCTCGCACCCACTATACAATTCTCAAACAACAACCCGAGAAACAACCACACACCCACCAAGGGCGCGTGGTGTGTCCTCTCAGATACCCAACAGTGAACTGCCCCAACCAGCACCAGCCAGCCAGACGATTAGTGTGTTCCACAATCCATCGAGCACCCAGACAGCACCACACTCGGATGCTAAATCCGGGAAACTCCCGGCACGATGACCAGGGTTTATGTTGCTCCTTAGAAAGGAGGTGATCCAGCCGCACCTTCCGGTACGGCTACCTTGTTACGACTTCGTCCCAATCGCCAGTCCCACCTTCGACCACTCCCTCCCAAAGGGTTAGGCCATGGGCTTCGGGTGTTACCGACTTTCATGACGTGACGGGCGGTGTGTACAAGGCCCGGGAACGTATTCACCGCAGCAATGCTGATCTGCGATTACTAGCGACTCCGACTTCACGGGGTCGAGTTGCAGACCCCGATCCGAACTGAGACCGGCTTTAAGGGATTCGCTCCACCTCACGGCATCGCAACCCTCTGTACCAGCCATTGTAGCATGTGTGAAGCCCTGGGCATAAGGGGCATGATGACTTGACGTCATCCCCACCTTCCTCCGAGTTGACCCCGGCAGTCCCCTACGAGTCCCCGGCATAACCCGCTGGCAACATAGGGTAAGGGTTGCGCTCGTTGCGGGACTTAACCCAACATCTCACGACACGAGCTGACGACAGCCATGCACCACCTGTACACCAACCACAAGGGAAACCGTATCTCTACGGCTGTCTAGTGCATGTCAAACCCAGGTAAGGTTCTTCGCGTTGCATCGAATTAATCCACATGCTCCGCCGCTTGTGCGGGCCCCCGTCAATTCCTTTGAGTTTTAGCCTTGCGGCCGTACTCCCCAGGCGGGGCGCTTAATGCGTTAGCTACGGCACGGAAACGGTGGAACCCATCCCCACACCTAGCGCCCAACGTTTACGGCATGGACTACCAGGGTATCTAATCCTGTTCGCTCCCCATGCTTTCGCTCCTCAGCGTCAGTATCGGCCCAGAGACCCGCCTTCGCCACCGGTGTTCCTCCTGATATCTGCGCATTTCACCGCTACACCAGGAATTCCAGTCTCCCCTGCCGAACTCAAGTCTGCCCGTATCGACCGCACGCCCACAGTTAAGCTGCAGGTTTTCACGGCCGACGCGACAAACCGCCTACGAGCTCTTTACGCCCAATAAATCCGGACAACGCTCGCACCCTACGTATTACCGCGGCTGCTGGCACGTAGTTAGCCGGTGCTTCTTCTACAGGTACCGTCACCCGAAAGCTTCGTCCCTGTCGAAAGAGGTTTACAACCCGAAGGCCGTCATCCCCCACGCGGCGTTGCTGCGTCAGGCTTTCGCCCATTGCGCAAGATTCCCCACTGCTGCCTCCCGTAGGAGTCTGGGCCGTGTCTCAGTCCCAGTGTGGCCGGTCACCCTCTCAGGCCGGCTACCCGTCGTCGCCTTGGTAGGCCACTACCCCACCAACAAGCTGATAGGCCGCGGGCTCATCCTGCACCGCCGGAACTTTCCACACACAGACCATGCGGCCGTGTGTCATATCCGGTATTAGACCTCGTTTCCAAGGCTTATCCCAGAGTGCAGGGCAGATTACCCACGTGTTACTCACCCGTTCGCCACTAATCCACCACCGAAGCGGCTTCATCGTTCGACTTGCATGTGTTAAGCACGCCGCCAGCGTTCGTCCTGAGCCAGGATCAAACTCTCCAACAATGCTTTGTTGAAACAATCCCAGCACACACTCAACAACCCAAAGGCCGGAGCGTGATACTCAAAGAAACCACCAACCACCAACACGATCACTCGCATCACTGGTCAGGGGCATAAAAGAACACTAACCAAAACAGTCCACTGTTGAGTTCTCAAAGAACACACCCACACCATCGCCACAACCCCATTCAGGGCCATGAACTCCGGGGAGTCATTTCCTCG
>NZ_SMLA01000110.1:0-5368 GCF_004349225.1 Saccharopolyspora karakumensis | reverse complement strand
GCACCAGCACCGCGCCCCCTGCCGCGTTCGGACTTCGCGCGAAGTTCGAGTCCGGGAGTTCCCGGTCGAATGTCGCGCGAAATTCGAACAGCCCGCTGGGGACCGCAGCGTTTGCGCTGGTCAGGGGGTGGGGATGACGACGGCGGCGGAGCCGCCTCCCCGGCGGTGGGGTTCTGCCGCCGCGACCCAGCGCCCGTCCGGGAGGAGTTCGACGCCGGTGGCGGCGCCGATCTCGTCGGTGGACTCGAAGCGGTGGCCGAGGGCCTCGAGCTTGGCCGCTTCGGGCTGGGCGAGGAAGCCGGGCTCGGCGTCGGTGGTGGCGCTGTTGCGCTGCGAGGCGCGCGGTTCGGCGATCGCCTCGGCCAGCGACTGCCCCCGATCCAGCCGGCCGGTGAGCGTCTGCAGCACGGTGGTGATGATCGTCGAGCCGCCGGGGCTGCCGACGGCCAGCACCGGCTTGCCGTCCTGCAGCACGATCGTCGGGCTCATCGAGCTGCGCGGCCGCTTGCCCGGTCCCGGCAGGTTCGGGTCCGGCACGCCGGGGGTGACCGGGGTGAAGCTGAAGTCGGTGAGCTCGTTGTTGAGCAGGAAGCCGCGTCCGGGCACCACGATGCCGCTGCCGCCGGTCTGCTCGATGGTCAGCGTGTAGGACACGATGTCGCCGCTGGCGTCGGCCACGGTCAGGTGCGTGGTGTTGGGGCCCTCGTAGGGCTCGCCGCCGCCCCGACCGCCCTCGCAGCCCTGCGGCGATGCGGGATCACCCGGCGCCACCGGGGCGGGGAGCACGGCGTCGTCGCTGATCAGGCATTCGCGGGAGGCCGCGAACTCGTCGCTGAGCAGTCCTTCGGTGGGCACCTCGGAGAAGGCGGGGTCGCCGACCCACCGGTTGCGGTCGGCGAAGCCGAGCTTGCCGGCCTCCAGGTAGCGGTGCAGGTAGCCGGTCTTGTCGGCGGCGGCGAGGTCACCGCGTTCGAGGATGTTGAGCGCTTCGCCGACGGTGGTGCCGCCGGAGCCGGAGGGGGCCATGCCGTAGACGTCGTAGCCCCGGTAGTCGGATTGCGTGGGTTCGCGGTCGATGACCTGGTAGTCCTCCAGGTCGGAGGCGGTCATCGCGCCCGGCCGGACCTTCAGCCCGGCGGCGGGGTCGACGGGCGGCTGGGTGACGGTGCTGACGATGTCGGCGCCGATGTCGCCGGAGTGCAGCGCCTTCGCGCCTTCGTCGCCGAGCCGCCGGTAGGTGTCGGCGAGGTCGGGGTTGCGGTGCACGCTGCCGACGGCGGGCGGCTGCCCGCCGGGCAGGAACAGCTCGCGCGTGGCGGGGAAGGCGCTGAAGCGCTCCTGGTTGTCGGCGGTCTGGGAGCGGAACGTCTCGTCGACGGCGAAGCCGTCGCGCGCCAGCCGCTCGGCGGGCCGCAGGACCTCGCCGAGGTCCTTGCTGCCCCACCGCTCCAGGGCGCGTTCCCAGGTCCGCGGGGTTCCGGGCACGCCGACGCCGAGCCCGCTGGTGACGGCCTCGTCGAACGGGATCGGTTCGCCGTTCTCCAGGAACAGGTCCTCGCGCGCCGACGCGGGTGCGGTCTCGCGACCGTCGATGGTGTCGACCTCGCCGGTCGCGGAGTCGTAGTGCACGAAGAACCCGCCGCCGCCGATACCCGCCGAGTACGGCTCGGTGACGCCCAGCGCGGCTGCGGTGGCCACGGCGGCGTCGGCGGCCGTGCCTCCCCGGCGCAGCACGTCGAGACCGGCTCGGGTGGCGTCGGGATCGACGCTGGAGACCGCGCCGCCGAAACCGACGGCCTCGGCCTGCTTGGGAGGTTCGGGCGCGGCCTGCGCCACCGGTGTCACCAGCGCGCACACCCCGAGCACGCTCAACCCCACCCGGACACTCGATCGCATCGTCGAGAACCTCCTGCGTTCCTCTGCTGTGCGGAGCGCGTTCCTGAGCCGCTCGCCGCCCCATGGAATACATCAAGATCGGTGCGCGGAGCCATGCCGCGCGACGATTCCGGGAGCAGTTTCCCGCAAAACCCGGCGAACGGACGGTTCGCTTACCCCGACGAGGCGAACGGTCGTCCGCGCGGTTCGGGCGAGGGGTGGGCGGCCAACGCGTCCGAACGGAACGCGAGGTTCACACCGACGCTGGTCACCGGGCCTCTGACGAGCACCCCATGCTGGGTGCGCGCCACCGCGGCGTGCGGCGAAGACGCGACGGAGCTGACCGATGGATTGCCCCTACCCGCTCGATCCCACCGGGAGCCACCTGCACGCCGAGGCGGCACGGCTCAGCGCGCGAGGTCCCGCGTGGTGCTGCCCGACGAGGTGGAGGCGTGGCTGGTCACCGACCCGGACGTGCTCCGCTCCCTGTTCGCCGATCCCCGCGTTTCCAAGGACCCGCACCGGCATTGGCCCGGGTACCGCGATCTGCCCGCGGATTGGCCGCTGCACACCTGGGTCTCGATGCGGAACATGTTCAACTCGCACGGCGCCGAGCACCGCAGGCTCCGGGCGCTGATCGCGCCGGCGTTCACCACCCGCCGGATCCGCGACCTGGCCCCGCACGTCGAGCGGATCACCGGCCACCTGCTCGACGAGGTCGCCTCCGCGCAGCCGGGTGTCGCGGTCGACCTGCGCGAGCGCTTCGCGAACCCGTTGCCGGTCGCGGTGATCAGCTCGCTGCTGGGCATCACCGATCGCGATTCGCTGGACGAGATGCGCCGGCTCGTGGAGCTGTTCTTCAGCACGACGGGGTCACCGGAGCAGGTGGTGGCCGGGATGGAGACGCTGCACCGGCTGTTCGGCGAGCACGTCGCGTCATGCCGGCGGAATCCCGGCGACGACCTGACCAGCGATCTGCTGGCGATGCAGGACGAGGACGGCACGCGCCTGTCCGACGGCGAGCTGACCGACACCCTGATGCTGATGTTCTCGGCGGGCCACGAGACGACCGTCAACCTGCTCGGACACGCCATCGCCGAGCTGCTCACCGAACCTCGGCACCTGGCCGCGATCCGGGCCGGTGAGCTGAGCTGGGACGCCGTCATCGAGGAGACGCTGCGCTGGCAGCCGCCCCTGGCGAACCTGCCGCTGCGCTTCGCCGTCGAGGACATCGAGCTGCCGGGTGGCGGCGCGATTCGTGCGGGCGAGCCGATCGTGGCGGGTCTGCTGGCGGCCAACCGGCATCCCGCGCACCGCGCCGACGGGGACCTCTTCGACCCGGCCCGCGCCGACACCGCGCACCCGAGCTTCGGTCACGGCGCGCACTTCTGCGTCGGCTCCCAGCTCGCCCGCCTGGAGGACCGCATCGCGCTGTCCGCGCTGTTCGACCGCTTCCCGCGGCTGACCGCGGCGTTCGGCGAACTGCAGCAGCGACCGTCGTTCATCTCCCACGGCCACGTCGACCTGTTCGCGATCACCGTCCCGGAAGCGATCTGAGGGCGAACGGGCCGTTCGTCCGGCGAGACCGGTGCGAACGGCCCGTCCCGGTCAGCCCCTCGGCGCCAGTGCGGCGTCGTGGTAGCGGCAGTTCGGCGCCCACAGCAGGAACGAGTTCATCCCGTTGCTGCGCGAGGCGTCGATCTGGGCCGCGACCTCCCCTGGCCCGTAGGGCACTCCGAGGCTGAAGTCCTGCAACCACGGGATGATCTGCACGTCGGTCCCCTCCACGGCCTTGCCGAACGCGGCCAGCGAGCGGGCCACGATGTCGTAGGGCTGGCTGTTGGGGTTGCCGACGCCGAACTCTCCGGCCGCCCAGTGCGAGGGGTAGACCATCGGCGCGATGTAGTCGACGTAGTGCGACATCTGCCGGACGTCCTGGGCGATCTCGGTCGGCCGGTCGACGGCGATGCCGAACACCGATGCGCCCAGCAGCGCGCCGCGCGAGCGGACCTCGGTCTGGGTCTGGCGCAGGAACTCCGCGATGGAGGTCTCCGGTGTGCCGACCAGGTTCGGGATGCGCATCTGCTCCATGTGGCCGTCCGGCCGGCGCACGTAGTCGTAGAGCACGTCGTCGAAGCCGAGCTGGGCCGCTTCGGCGGCGATGTCGACGTTGTACTGGCGCACCACCGGGTCGGCGAAGTTGGTGAAGGCGTACTGCCCGTAGCCGCTGGACCAGGGCGAACCGCTCGAGGTCTGCACGACGCGTTCGGGGTGGCCGCTGTTCCAGGAGGCCGCGCCGAGCACCGGGTCCTTGAACGCCACGAGCCTGCCGACGACCCGCACGCCCATGCCGTGCAGCTGGTCGAGCGCCTGACGCGCGTTGTAGTAGCCCTTGACGGCACCGATCTGGTGGGCCATCGGGACCGCGGAGTCGTAGACGACCTCGCCGCTCTCGTCCTTGAGGTCGAGCTCGACGGTGTCGATCTTGCCCTGGCGGGCCATCTCCAGGATCGGCTCGCGCAGCGAGTCGCTGGTCCAGGCCATGCCGGTGACGTGCACCGCGCGCATGCCCGGGTGTTTGATGTGGACGGTCATGACCCGTTCGGCCCGGTTGCCCGCCACGTCGGTGGCGACGACCTTGACGTCGCGATCCGGCTTGTCGACCACGACGCTGAAGCCGCCCTGCGGGTCGGTCTCGACCTGCTTGCCCGCGACCTCGACGCGCTCGGCCCCGAGGGCCTTGCCGTTGACGGTGACCGGGCGGTTGGGGCCTTCCGGCCGCAGCGAGTCCTCGACTTGGAGGTCCGGCGGCGTGCTGTCCACAGTGAACTCGTGACTCGTGGTGTCTGAACCGAGCCAGGAGATGCTGCGCGGTGCGTCGACGACCAGCTCGTGCGGTCCGTCCGGCAGACCGGCGGGTGCGAGGGCCATACCGCCCGCGACCTGCCGCGCGGCGACTTCCCGGCCGTCGACCGTGATCTTGGCGTTGTTCACGCCCTGGATACCGACTTCGGCATTGGTGTTCACCGGCTGATCCAAACCGGTGATCTTCACGTCCTCAGTGGACAGTGTGCGCAACAGGAGGAAACCGAAGATCAGCACCAGCGCGGTACCGACTCCGATCACGACGTACTTGGGCATTCCGGCGCTGATGGCCTTGATGCGGGCGCGCGCTGAAGCAGCATCCGACATCGGTTTCGCCTCCCCGACTTAGGCGAACTCGCGCGGTGCACGAATTTCCTTGCTGGACAATTGCGTTCCGGCCGCTACGGGCGTCCGGAAATCCACTGTCGCAGTCGGATCGGGCTAGATCAATTGGCCAGTTGGAGTATCCCGGAACCGGAACCGGGTCTATACCGTTGGTCCCGATGTTGCCCTCCAGAACCACGGTTCGCGCCGCCGCGCTCGCGATGCTGCTCGCGTCCGCCGCGTGCAGCGCACCCGCCGCGCCCGCTCCGCCGCCGCCTGCCGCTCCCGCCGCACCGCCCGCTCC
>NZ_SMLA01000010.1:0-169057 GCF_004349225.1 Saccharopolyspora karakumensis | reverse complement strand
CTACCCACCCACCCCAGCCAATTCTCGGTGCAGTGGCCGAGCATCACAGCGGACGGCGTCGACTTCGACGGTGAGGTGGTCCAGGTCATCAACTTCATCGAGAGCGGAAAGGCCTCCGGAGTTCCGCAGTTCGTGCACACATCGGTTTCCGGCGTCGACCCAACAACACATGCGAGACCAAAACGCGGGCACAACTCCGTTTTCCCGTCGCCCGTTGAGAGGTGGCGGCGTGGCAAAATTGGGCGTTCGCCACGTTTGAGAGGAGAAGTCGTGGGCCTTCAGAGCTCTGCGGACGACGTGGCCGTCGAGGCCGCTGTGGCCGCGTTCGCCGAAGGATGGCGAGCCCCTCACCCCCACGCTTGGGACGATCTGCTCGCCGACGAAGTGACGCTGGTCCAGCCCTTGCTCCGGAACCGCGTGGGTCGGCACGCTCTGGCGGAGGAGTACGGGAGGCTGATCGAGCTGATCCCGGACCTGAAGGGCGAGGTGACCAGGTGGGCCGCCGACGGCCGCACGGTGCGCATCAGCTTGATCCTCACCGGGACCCTCGGCCGGTTGCCCCTGCGCCTCGACATCACCGATCAACTCACGCTCGACGATGCTGGCCGCATCAGATGCCGACGCGCGAAGTTCAACCCGCTCCCCGCGGTAGCGCTGCTCGCTCGCCAGCCAGCGATGTGGAAGCACTGGTGGCGTTCCGGGGTGGGGCCGGTGCTGACCCGGCGCAAGTTCCTGCCGCACGATCTCGAACGCATCCCGACCGCCTCCCTCCTGCGGGCACTGGCTCTGGGCGTGCTGTTCCTGGCGGCTTCGGCCTGGCTGGCGAGCTTCGTGTCCGCCGGACCAAGCGGCGAAGTCCACGAGCGGCGCTAGCCGCGGCCGAAGATCTTACGGAGGATTCTGCTCGCTCCGCCGGTCTTCGGCGTGCAGGTGCACCGCTGGGACTCGGGCACGTCTGCGAGCACCTGCTCCACGTGCTGGCCGCACCCCGCGTAGGTCGGCTTGCCGCAGGTGCCGCACTCAACACGGCGACACATGGTCATCACTTCCTTCTGGTTTCTGCCCCCGGTTTTCGGGGACAGGCGGATCTCAGCCCAAGGCCGAGGGATTGACGATCGCCGCCGCAGCGACGAACGCGGCGACGGCCAGGACGACGAAGGCGAACCAGCGGCGCACCGTGGAGGCGTTGAGCCTCGTGGACAGCCGCGCCGCCACCAGGGACACCACCAGTGCCGACGCGGCGAACACCATCAGCACCCGGTGATCGATGCTTCCGATCGCGCCCGCGTGCGCGGTGAGCCCGGCCACCGAGTTGATGAGGACGACCACCAAGGACGTGGCTACCGCTTGCTGAGCGCCCAAGCCCAGCAGCAGCGTCAGCACGGGGACGACGATGAAGCCGCCGCCGACGCCGAAAAGACCGGTCAGCACACCCACGACGGCTCCGGCCAGGACTGACTTCGGCAGGCAGGAACGCCAGTTCACGCGACCGTCCCGGGCCCGGCAGGCACCCGAACGGTTCTCGCCGCCGCGCAGCATCTGGGCCGCGACGACGATCATCAGCGCTGCGAATGCCAGGAGCAGCCAGCGCTGCGGGAAGAACCTGCCGAGCGCAGCACCGCCGAACGCGGCGGGCACTCCGGCCGCACCGAAGACCAGCGCGACCGGCCACCGCACCGACGCGCGTCGCTCACGCGGCAGCAGGCTGCCCAGCGAGGACAGCGCGATCACCGCCAGCGAGGTGGGAACGGCCGTCTGCAGGGGTTCTCCGACGCCGTAGACCAGTGCCGGAACGGCGAGGATCGAACCTCCCGCCCCGAGCAGTCCCAGCACCAAGCCGATCGCGGCACCGAACACCACCGCCAAGTACAACGAAACCACCTGTCCCAGTGACGGACTCGTCGCGCCACCACCGTCGTCGAAGCCGTGAACCTGCCGCGAGATCAACCCGCAGCACGGCCTCTTGTCCCCTCGCCACCGGTCAGGGCCACGAGGAGGGCTCGACCATCGGAATCGGAGGCGCGGTTGTGGGGCAGCAGCCCGAGCACTCGGGACATGGCGCAGGTGTTGGTCACCGCGGCGAAGGTCAGGCCCGCGCCGACGAACCCGGCGATCCACTTCAGCGGCTCGTAGGCCGTGCTGGCCACCACGCCGATGAAAACGAGCAGTCCCGCGGTCAGCCGCACTTGGCGCTCCATGGCCCAGGTGCCACGGCCGTAGTTGAGCTCACCTCCGTGCTGCTGCCAGCCGGTGATGCCGCCACGAAGCACGCTGAGACGGTCCAGGCCTGCGGATTCCAAGAGGGTGCCGGCCTGCTCGGCACGAGCACCTGAGGCGCACACCAGCACGATCGGGTCGCCGTGTTCCGCGGTGAGCTCATCGTGATGTTCCCGCAGCAAGTTCAGCGGCACGTTGCAGGAGCCCGGGATGTGCGAGGAGGCGAACTCACCAGGGGTTCGCACGTCGATCAGACGGGCCTGCGGGTCGGCCTCGCGCAGTTCGCGAACCTGGGCGGTATCGAGGGTCTTGGGCATACTGCGTGTTCCCTACGCTTTCGTTCCGGGTCCGTGGGTCAGCTCTGGTGGGTCATCGGAACGCCCGCCTCGGCGGCGGCGCTGAAGAAGTCGTCGACGAGCACGACCGCGAGGTCGTGGGCTTCCAGCAGCGAAGCGGCGGCGGTGGCGCGGTAGCCGCTGCCGCAGTGCACCCACACGACCCCTGCCGGGATCTCGCCGATCCGATCCTTGAGCTCGTAGAGCGGGATGTGCACCGCGCCGGTGACGTGCGAGGCCGCGAACTCGTTGTTGGTGCGCACGTCGAGCACCACCTCCGGCGCGGGCTTGCCGTCGGGATTGCCGTCCAGGGCCGCGGCCAGGTCCGCGAAGGTCGCGGTCGTGGTGCTGCGCAGCTGACCCGGATCGGCCGCGAGCTGCTCGGGGCTGCCCACCGCCGCTGCGGCGAACTTGTCGATGCCGATCCGGGCGAGTTCCCGCTGCGCTTCGGCGACCTGCTCGCGGGACTCGCCGACGAGCGTGATCGGGGCACCCCAGTCGATCATCCAGCCCAGCCAGGTCACCATCGGCCCGTCCAGGCCGAGGCTGACCGTGCCCGCCAGGTGGGAGACGACGAAGGCCTTGCGGGAGCGCAGGTCCACCACCCACTCGCCGTGCTGAAGGCGGCGCCGCAGCTCGTCCGGTTCGGCGCGGGCCGGCGCACGCAGATCGAGCGGTTCCGGTCCGGTCGTGTTCTGCACACCCATGTGCGCGTAGTACGCCGGGTAGGCGTCCAGTCCGGACAGCGTCTGCTCGACGAAATCCCCCTCGGCCAGCACCAGAGCCGGGTTGCTGCGCTTCTGCTCCCCCAAGGTCGCCGCATCACCGGATGCCTGCGTGGCCGAGCAGAAGCTCCCGAAGCCGTGGGTGGGCCAGATCTGCGCCCCATCGGGCAGGACCGCCGCGAGCTTGTGCGCGGAAGCGTGCTGGTGGCGCGCCAGCTCCTCGCTGTGCTGCTCACCCAGGAGGTCGGTGCGCCCGGTCGTGCCGAACAGCAGCGAACCGCCGGTGAACACACCAACCGGACCTTCCTCACCCTCCAAGGCGTAGGACAGGTGGTGGAAGGTGTGCCCGGGCGTGGCCATCGCCCGCAGCCGCATCCGGGGTGACAGCTCCACGACGTCGCCGTCGGACAGCGGCCGCCGTTCGAACGGCACCTCGTCGGCAGCGGCGACCCCGTACTCGGCACCGGTCAGCCGAGCCAGCTCCAGACCACCCGAGACGTAGTCGTTGTGCACGTGGGTCTCCACGACCAGCGCGATGCGGGCACCGAGCCGCCCGGCCGCGGCGATCACCCGATCCACGTCGCGCTGCGGATCGACCACCACGGCCACCTCACCGTCGGTGGCCAGGTAACTGCGATCTCCCAGCGAGGAGGTCTCGATCACCTCGACCGCCAGACCACCGGGCAACACGTCCTCTTGCTTCACCGCGTTCGTCTCCGTCACCGCCATGCACCCTTTCCATTTCGTCACCGACGTCGGCCCGCGGCACCGACCCCGGAAGTGTGTTCGCTTTTATACCCAGGGGGGTATCAATGAGTCACACGACCCCCGATTCAGCGAAGGCAGGGGAGCTCAGGCGAGCGCCAGGAACAGCCGCTCCAGCTCCTGCTCCGTCATCGGCGGTTCGTCCCCGTCGTCGCGCGCCTGCTGGCAGTAGCGCATGCCACTGGCCACGATCTTGAACCCGGCACGGTCCAGAGCACGCGAAACCGCCGCGAGCTGGGTGAGCACCTCAGCGCAGTCGCGCCCCTCCTCCATGGCCTCGATCACGCCGTTGAGCTGGCCGCGCGCCCGGCGCAACCGGGTCAGCGCATCCCCCACCATCTCAGGCTTCATCTCCACGACAACCATCTCCTCTCGCCACCTCCAACGTACATTACCCCCGGGGGTATTCCACGGTCGCGAGGGCAGCATCGCGGAGACCGGGCGAGCGGTCAGCCGACCATGCGGCGAATCGAGTGGACGTCACCGATGTCCCGGTAGTCCTCGACCTTGACGTCCTGCCCTTCGGTGGGCGCGTGCACGACCTTGCCGCCACCGATGTAGATCCCGTTGTGGCTGGCCGAGTCGTAGTAGAAGATCACGTCCCCGGGCCTGAGCTGACCCTCGGACACGCTGGTGCCCGTCGAGACCTGCGTGCGGGTCGAGGAGGGCAGCGACTTGCCCGCCTGCTCGTAGGACCACTGCACCAAGCCGGAGCAGTCGAACTCCTCCGGACCCTTGGCGCCCCACACGTAGGGCGAGCCTTGCTTGCTCAGCGCGGCGTTCACCGCGGAGATCGCGATCCCGCTCCCGCCGATGGGGCCGACATCACCGCCGCTACCGCGCAGGGCGTCCTGCTCGGTGGAGCTGAGTTCGTCGTACTGGCGCTTGACCTGGGCCACCTGGGCGTCCATCGCGGCCTTGCGGCCCGCGATGTCCTGCCGCAACCGGCCCGCGTCGGACTCCGCCCGCGCAGCACGGGCGCGCGCGTCCGCTGCTCGCCGCTGAGCGGACCCGGCCTGCCGCGTGGCCGCGGCCAACGCGTGCACCACCTCGGCGTTGTCGGCGGCGAGCGTTTCCACCGCCGTCGCCCGCTGGAGGAACGCATCGGGCGATTCGCTGATGAGCACCGCCGACATCGTGTTCAACCGCGCGCCGCGGTAGGAAGCGGCGGTGAGCTCGTCCACGCGGTCGCGGAAGCGCGATTCGTCGGCGCGAGCCCGCTGGGCGACAGCCTCCGCCCGCTGGGCCGCCGAGGTGGCCTCCACGAGCTCTCGCTGTCGTGCGGCGTGGTCGTCCTGGGCCTTCTTGACGTCCTCGGTGACCACTTCGGCTTGCCGGGCCAGCTCGCGCAAGCGCTGCGCGGCGCCGGACGCCGAATCCGGCTCCTGCGGCTGAGCTGCTGCGGGCGCGCCGCCGATGACCGCGGTGGACATCGCGGTCGCGGCCACCAGGGCGTTGCGCATCGCGCGCGTGCGGTTGGTCGGCATGGTGGTGACAGCACTCCTTCGTTCGTTGCTGGGTAGCGTCGGCGAGGCCGAAACCCGTGCCGCGATCAGCGCCCACGATGCCGCTCGCGGCCGCCTACCGAGAGCGCTGCGGCGACCTCGTGCGTCGAACCGGGACACCGAGATCGATGAAAAGCCCGCGGCACCAGCCCGTTCGAGCCATTTCTACGCAGCATAGTAGTATTCTCACGCGGGATAGTAGAGAACGTCGGAGAGGATGGGCACACCCCGTCCGGGAAGCGAGGCGCGATGCGCGGCTGGACAACGCGCCAATGGCTGGTGGCCGCGGCCGGAACCGCGGTCGTGGCGGTGGTCACCGGGGTGGTGACCGTGCTCATCCCGAACCCGGTCTTCGCGCGCATGGTCGAAGCGCCGTGGTGGGCCTATCCGGTCTGGATCGCCTCTGCGGTCCTGTCGGGACTCCTGATCGCCACCTATGCGGCTGACCGGTCTCCGGCGCAGCCAGGACGACGGGAGCACCGCAGCGTCCTGGGGGCGGTGCTGTCCCTGCTGGCGGTGGGCTGCCCGACCTGCAACAAGCTCGTCGTACTCGCCTTGGGCACCAACGGCGCCCTCACCTGGTTCGGCCCGTTCCAGCCGGTGCTGGCCATCGGCTCGCTCGTGCTGCTGGGCTACGCCTTGCGGTCCAGGCTGCGCTCCGCAGCCGGTTGTGCGGTTCCGGCCGGGCGAGCATGACCTAACCTGTGACCGGAAGGGGGACGAGCTCGATGCGCAACCTGGGGCCGCTGGAGTCAGCGGTCATGTCACTGCTGTGGAACGCCGACGAGGCTCTGAGCGTGCGGCAGGTGCACGAGGAACTGCGCGACCGCGACCTCGCCTACACCACCGTGGCCACCGTCCTGGAGAAGCTGCACCGCAAGGAGTGGCTCGACCGGGAACGAATCGGCAGGGTGTGGTTCTACCGCCCTCGCGTGCAGTCGAGCGAGCACGCGGCCTCGCTGATGCGTGAAGCGCTGGCCGCGAGCACCAGCCCTCGCGCCACCTTCCTCAAGTTCGTCGACGAGATCAGCGATGAAGAGGCCTCGCTGCTGCGCGAGCTCCTCGCCGACACCGCGACACCGGACGAGCGATGACGCCACTGCTCCTCGGGCTGGCCGCCTACGCAGCGGTGTTCGCCGCGTTCGGCCCACGGCTCCTGCGCGCCTGCGCGCGCCGGCATCGTGCCGCCCCGAGGGTCGGGCTCGTGCTGTGGACCGCCCTGCCCACGTCCTGGATCGTCGCGCTGCTCGCCGTGGGGCTCGCCGCCACCGCACACCTCTCCGGCGGTCTGGGCCTGGCCGGACTGCTGCACGCCTGCCTGCGCGCGGTGCGAGCGATCCTCACCGTGCACCACCCCGCGGACGTCCCCGCCGCCGTCGCCCTGCTCGGCTCCCTCGCCATCCTGCTGCGCCTGGGCTGGACCACCGCGCGTCAGATCCACCACAACCGCCGCAGGCGGACCAAGCACCGGCGCGAGGTGCGCGCTCTGATGCGGACCGCGCACCGCTGCGGACAGCGCTTCTCGATCATCGACAGCGCCACCCTGGTCGCGTACTGCGTTCCCGGCCGCCGCTCGGAGATCGTGCTGACCACAGGTGTGCTCCGGGGTCTGCCGCGGGACCAGATCTGCGCGGTCGTGGCCCACGAGCAGGCGCACTTGCGAGGCAGACACCACCTCTACGTGACGTGGGGATCGATCCTGGCGACCGCGTTCCCGTTCGTCCCCCTGCTGCGGAGGGCACCGCACGAGCTCGCCCGCCTCGTCGAATGGGTCGCCGATGATCAGGCGAGCGCTCGCCACGGCTCGCATTCCGTTGCCCGCGCACTGGCCACCATGGCGACCGCTCTCCCCGCCTCGACCGGAGCCGCACCTCGGGCCGCCCTCTCGGCCACCGGCTCCGACGTCCTCGACCGGGTCCGGCGCCTCGTCGAACCTCAGCCCGCGAACCCCGGGTCCCGCTGGTCGACCAGAACCGCGATCACGGCGCCTCTCCTGACCCTCGCGGCTGCGGCAGCGGTGCTGCTACCGGCGGCCACGGCCGATCCCACACCGCTGTGCCAGGGCGGGCAACCACCACCGCAGTCCTCGTCGCAAGCCGACCGCACGGCGACATGACCGAGCACCGACCCACCAGTCGCGCGGGCAACGCGGAGAACCCCGCGCTGGATACCTGTCCGACCGACCGCTCCCTCCGAACTCAGTGCGGGGGCAGGCCGTAGTGGTCGGCGATCAGCTCCACCGTGCGGGCCTGGACCTGGCGTGAGTGCCCCATGACCACGAGCATCACCTCGTCGACCCCGGTCCGGGCGTGGAGTCGTTCGAGGCCCGCGGCCACCTCCGATCCGGTGCCGTTGAGGTAGTGGTGGACGTAGGTCTCGAGGACCTGCTGCTCCTGCGGGCTCGCGGGGTAGGCCTCGACCTCCTCCGGCGGGAGCAGGCTGTAGGGCCTGCGCTGGAACATCCGCAGCATCGCCATCGCCGACGAGGCCGCCTGCCGCCGGGCTTCGGCCGGGTCGTCGTGCGCGATCGCACCGACGCTGACGAGCGTGTAAGGCTCGGCGAGGACCTCCGAGGGACGGAAGTTCTCCCGGTACAACCGCAGAGCCGATTCCACGTCGGAGTCGCCGAACTGCAGGGCGAAGGCGTACGGGCGGCCGAGCCGACCCGCGAGGCGAGCCGAGTACGGCGACGAGCCCAAGATCCACGTCTCTGGCGAGGTCTCGTGACAGGGCACGCGGTTCTGGTAGGCCTGCCACGGCCCTGGGACCGCGTGGATGTCCTGGTAGGGGTGACCGTCCGGGAAGTCGTCGCCGAGGAACCCGAGCAGCTCCAGCACTTGCTGCGGGAACCCGTCGTTGGCGTCGACGTGCCGGCGCAGCGCCGAAGCGGTCGCGACGTCCGTGCCTGGTGCGCGCCCCAGCCCGAGGTCGATCCGACCCGGAGCGAGCGCCTCGAGCATGCCGAACTGCTCGGCGATCACCAGCGGCGCGTGGTTGGGCAGCATGATCCCGCCCGCACCGAGCCGGATTCTGCTGGTCTCACCGGTCAGGCGCGCCAGCATCAGCTGCGGCGAGGACGTCGCCGCGCCCGGCATCGCGTGGTGCTCGGACATCCAGAACCGTTGATAACCCCGGCGCTCCGCCAACCGAGCCAACGCGATGACCTCGCCGAGTGCTTCCTCGGCGGTCTGCCCGACAGCGGTGTGCGCGTTGTCGAGGACGGAGAGGGCGAACGGTGCAGTGCCCGAAGGCGACGCGGGGATCACGAGCTTCCTCACTTCTGACAGCGGATTCTTCATTCGTGGGGCCACGTCCACCGCGCCGGCTCGGTGGTCGAGCCGGCGCGGTGGACGTTGGGCGTTCAGGCCGCGGTGACCTGTCGGGCGCCCTCGACGGCCGAGCTGCCCAGGTCGCTCTTCGGCAGGGGCTGCTGCGCCTCGAGGGCCTGGGTCCACGCCTCGGTCGAGGCCACGGCGGCCCAGTTCGAGTTGAGCAGCGTCATCAGCGTCGCGTGCACCGTCTTGGCGTCGACGACGCCGGCGTCGTTGGCCAGGTTGATCGCGCCGGTCGCGTCGTCGAGCACCTCGGTGGCGAAGCCCAGGCCTTCGGCCTCGACGGCCGAGGCGAGCACGCAGTTGTTGGTCATGTAGCCGACCAGGGTCACGGTGTCGACGCCCTGCTCGCGCAGCCAGTCGACGACGTCCGTGCCGGAGTAGATGGAACTGCGGTCCTTCACGACCTGCTTCCAGCCGTCGGTGCGACGACCGGCGATCTCCGGGTGGAGCTGGAAGCTGGGCTGGGTCGGGTTGAACACGGGCGCGTCCTCGCCCATCGTGTGCTGAACCGCGATGACGGGAATCCCGGCGGCGTTGGCGGCATCGATCGCCCGGGCGACGCGGGGCAGGGACTCCGCGGGCGGCGGGTGCTGGATCTCCAACGGGCCGTCGAAGTAGACCTGCTGGACGTCGATGACGACGAGCGCGCGTCGAGGGCTGTTCACGAGGTTCTCCTTGGTGGTCGCGGATGCGCCGCTGTGGCGTCTCGAAACCCATCGTGCCCGCGTCCTCGCCGAGCGACGAGTGGCGCGAATGCCGATGTACGATGGATTCACGCCACGATGAGAGGGGGCCGGATGCGCGTCGGGATCTACGCGTTCAACGACGTCACGATGTTCCACCTCGCCGTTCCCCAGATGGTCTTCGACGAGGTAGCCCGGCAGGGCTTGGGGACGTGGGAGACGTTCCTGTTCAGCGATCGCCCGGGCACCGTCCGCACCGCCGAGGGCTACCGCATCGGAGACATCTCCGGGCTCGCGGACGCCCGCGAGGCCGACGTCCTGGTGATCCCGTCCTGGTTCTTCGACGGCCGACCCGCCAGCACCGCCGTGCGCACGACGCTGACCAACGCGCACGGCAGCGGCGCGACCATCGTCGGGCTCTGCCTCGGCGCCATCCCCGTCGTCGACGCCGGCCTGCTCGACGGACGCGCGGCCGTCACCCACTGGCAGGCCTTCGAGCTCCTGACCCAGCGCCACCCCGAGCTCGACCTCGACGACTCCGTGCTCTACATCGACCACGGCGACGTCCTCACCTCCGCGGGCACCGCCTCAGGACTCGACGCGTGCCTGCACCTGGTCCGCTCCCGCCTCGGCGCGACAGCCGCCAACAAGGTCGCGCGCAGCCTGGTCATCGCACCGCACCGGGAAGGCGGGCAGGCCCAGTACATCGAGCGCCCGATGCCCCCGCGGTCGGAGGACGACGCGATCTCCCGAGCGATGGAGTGGGCCGGGCAACGCCTGGCCGAACCGCTGCCCGTCGAACGCCTGGCCGCCACAGCCCACATGAGCACCCGGACGTTCGTCCGCGCATTCCGCTCGGCGACCGGAACGACCCCGGCCGGGTGGGTCCGCGCACGCCGACTCGACGAAGCCCGCCGACTGCTGGAATCCAGCGACCGCTCCGTCGATCAGATCGCCGAGGACTGCGGGTTCGGCAGCGCCGTGACGATGCGCCAGAACTTCTCGGCCGCGTTCAAGGTCTCCCCCTCGCAGTACCGCCGACGCTTCCACGCCAACGCGAACTGACCCCTGCCCGAGCAGAAATCCCCGCAGCTCCAGCTCGGCCGGCCTGGCCACCGTCCACACGAGACACCCACCACCGATGGGGTGGTTCGCCGGAGCGCGTTCCGCACTCCGGCGAACCACCGGGTCAGCTCTGCGGCTGGTTGGCGACGGCGCGGTTCTCGGCCGCGTCGTGCTCGGCGTCGACCTGCTCGAGTTCGGCCGCCCCGGCGCGCAAGACCGCGTTGGCCCTGTCGACGTCGAAGTCCTTCTCCCACTTGCCGATGACGATGGCGGCGACGGCGTTGCCGAGGACGTTGATGAACACGCGCCCCTCGTTGAGGATGCGATCGATCCCGACGATGAGGGCGAGGGCCGCGAGCGGCATGTGGCCGACCGCGGCGATCGTGCTGGCCAGCACGATGAACGCGCCACCGGCGATCCCGGCTGTGCCCTTGCTGGTCAGCATCATGATGCCGACCATGACCAGCTGCTGCTGCCAGGACAGGTCGATGCCCAAGGCCTGGGCCAGGAACAGCGAGGCCATCGTCAGGTAGACCGCCGACCCGTCCAGGTTGAACGAGAACCCGGAGGGGATGACGATGCCGACGACCGGTCGCCCGATCCCCATCATCTCCAGCTTCCGGACCAGTTGGGGCAGGACCGCTTCGCTGGAGCAGGTCGACAACGCGACGAGCAGTTCGGCCTTGAGGAATCGCATCAGGCCGAACAGGCTCAGCCTGCAGGCTCGCATGATCGCGCCGAGGACGACGACCACGTAGACCACGCAGGTCGCCGTGAACAGCAGGATCAGATAGCCGAGCTGCTGCAGACTGCCCGCGCCGTAGGTGGCCGACGAGGACCTCACCAAGCTGCGCGCAGCCGCGGCGCGCCTGCTTCCCGTCACCCGCGCCTGGGGCGAGGAGGCGCTGACCGCGCACCGCGCGTTCCACCGGGCCCTCTACCTCGCCTCGCGCAGCGACGTGCTGATCCGGATGCCCGACGACCTCTGGGACAAGTCCGATCGCTACCGCCGCATCGGCCTGGAGCTACCACCTGGCGAGGAACCGCGCACGCGGGACCACCGGGAGCACCACGACCTGGTCGACCTCGTCGAGGTCGGCGATGGCGCCGGTGCGCGAGAGCTCATGCGCGCCCACATCGAGCGCAGTCTCACCGGCTCGGCCATCGACGCCCTCGAACAGCGCGAACGTCACGCCGCCGAGAGGACGACCTCCGAAGCGAGCTGACGCGCGGGCGTCGGGTCCGCACGGTTCGCGAGCTCCGGGTGACAGTCGAGATCGCGCGTGCAGCGGCGGATCTCGGCTTGCCGTCGACGTTCCTCACACCGCCGGGCGACTCCCGCATCAGCGCCGGTCGCGGCCGGGCTCCCACTCGCTTTGCCACCCATCGATCAACAGTACTGGCACAGCGCGGTTTTGAGAATGCCGTCCCTCCGCGCCACGGCGTGCGACGGGACTTCGCCATTGCTTCCGGCCGGCGACACGATGCGGCCCGGCACTCCGAGAGATCGCCAATGCCGACCGCCGGGCGGCCACACCCCGCGGGGCGATTTCAACATTTTGTTGAGAAAGTTGGGTGCTTTCGTTCGAGAAACGATTCTTGACGCGGATGACGGCTGGACTCACACTTCAGATCAATCTTCGGAAGTATATTTCCACATCACGGAAGAGGGATCGTGTCTGCTGTTCCAGCTCAAGGGGCGCGAAGTCCGGTTCGAAGCGTTCTGTCCTCCCTGTTCGTCCAGGTCCTCATCGCCGCCGTGCTCGGCATCCTCGTCGGCCACCTCTGGCCCGGCTTCGGTGAATCGCTGAAGCCGGTCGGCGACGGGTTCATCCGCCTGATCAAGATGGTCATCGCCCCGCTGATCTTCTGCGTGGTCGTCGTCGGCATCGCCAAGGCCGGCGACATGCGCTCGGTGGGACGCATCGGGCTCAAAGCCCTGATCTACTTCGAAATCGTCACCACGGCCGCGCTCGCGCTCGGCCTCATCGCGGGCAACGTCGTCCAGCCCGGCGCAGGCCTCAACGTCGACCCCAGCACCCTCGACACCTCCGGAGTGGAGGCCAAGACCGAGGGCGAGCAGATGCCCGGTGCCGCCGACTTCGTGCTGCACATGATCCCCGAGAGCGCTGTCGGGGCCTTCGCCGACAACGAGCTGCTGCAGGTCCTCCTGCTGGCCGTGCTGTTCGCCGCGGGACTGCTGCACGTGGGCATCGACCGGGCCCCGCAGGTGTTCCACTTCATCGAGCAGGCCGGCGAGATCATCTTCAAGATCATCGGCTACGTCATGCGGCTGGCACCGATCGCCGTCTTCGGGTCGATGGCCTACCTGATCGGCCAGTACGGCCTGTCCTCGCTGTCGACCTACGCCAAGCTCATCGCCGCCTGCTACGGGGCGGCGGCGCTGTTCATCATCGTGCTCGGCGTGCTCATGCGCGTGTTCACCGGGCTGAGCCTGATCCGGTTCGTGCGGTTCGCGCGGGAGGAGTTCGCGCTGGCCATCGGCACGGCCTCCAGCGAGTGCGTGATGCCGCGCATGATGGAGAAGCTGGAACGCGCCGGGTGCCGGAAGGAGGCCGTCGGCCTCGTCGTGCCGACCGGCTACTCGTTCAACCTCGACGGCGCGTCGATCTACCTGTCGCTGGCGACGCTGTTCATGGCACAGGCCGTGGGAGTCGACCTCACCGTCGGGCAGCAGATCACCGTGATCCTCGTGCTCATCCTCACCTCCAAGGGCATGGCGGGCGTGCCGGGCTCGGCGTTCATCGCCCTGTCGGCGACCGCCTCGGCGGTGGGCGTGATCCCGGTCGCGGCCGTCGCGCTGATCCTCGGCGCCGACCGGATCATGGACACGATGCGCGTGGTCACCAACCTCCTCGGGAACTGCGTGGCGACCTTCATCGTGTCCAAGTGGGACGGTGCTCTGGATCCGGCGCAGGCACGCGACGTCCTCGCCACTCCCGAAGCCTCGGCCAAGGCGCTGCTGTCCGAGCGCACCGAAGCCGAACGGGCTGCGACGCAGGACGACGAGCGTGAACTGACCAAGTGACCGATCCCCTGGGCTGCGGCTCCGGGGCGAGAACGACGGCGGGGCGACTCGAAGTTCGAGTCGCCCCGCCGTCGTCTTCCTGAGGTCAGTTCCCGCCGACCGGTTCGACGTAGCCGCCGGTGAACACCGAGTCCGGCGGCGGATCCGCGAGCGGGCCGGGGAGGGTGAAGTCGACGGCGCCGCCGACGGCATCGGCCGGGGCTCCGGCCCTCTGCTGCTCCAGGTAGCCGGCGAGCTGCACGCCCGGGGCGCCCTGGGCCGTCATCGTCCGGCGGTGCTCGAGGAAGGGCAGGTCCACCGAGCCGCCGCGGACCGTCACGGTCTGGCCGCTGGGTGCGGCCATCGGCCACCAGTCCTGGTTGTTGTCGGTGACCCGAACGCCGATGCGGTGACCGGCCGGCAGCTTCCAATCAGCGCCCCAGAGGCGCAGCGGGACGGTCGACTCGCCCGGCTCGCGCACCAGGTGCCCCTGGCGCGTGATCAGCGGACCCGTGCCGTCCGGGCCGAGGTCGTAGACGTCGACCACCAGGTTGGCGTTGGGCATCGACGTCGTCACGTCGACCGAGGCCGCCGGCGAGCCCGACAGGTGGACGTCGTGCGGCAGCGGTGTCGACACGGTCCACACGCCGGAGGTCACGGCCGGATCGGAGGGCTGCCCGGACGAGGAGTGGGCCGCGGTCGAGACCGACTGGGCGTGGTCGACGTAGGTGCCGCTGTTCAACGGCGTCCGGAACTCTCTCATGTCCGCCGCGGGCCACTGGGCCTCCGACCGCCACACCCCGTCGTTGGTCTGCACCGCGTGCGGCGGGTCCGGGACGGTCGGCGCCTGGTCCTTGAGGAAGCGGTCGTAGAAGCGCATGACCTCGTCGAACCAGCCCTGCCGACCCATCTCGAGGCGACCGGTCTCGTCGACGTCGTTGCCGCGCACGTGCTCCCACGGGCCCAGCCAGCTCCGCTCGTAGCCCGGGTGGTTGTCCAGGTACTCCTGCATCCCGTCGGCGACCGTGTTGTTCTCGGTCAGGCCTTGGGTGAGGAACAGCGGCACGTTCGAGCCCGCGGCACCGGGGATGAGGTTGCGCTCCTGCCAGAACGCCGAGTCGTGCCGGTCATCGCCCGCCTGCTGCGCGAAGTTCTGGGCGAGGCAGACCGGGTCGTTGAGGCTCTGGAGGTTGTACTGCGGAGCATCGGTGATCGGTCCCGGTGTGGCGGCGATGCCGTCGTACAGGGCGGGCGTGGCGATCGAGTTCAGCCGGCGCATCCCGTCGCCGTAGAGGTACCGGTAGTCGTCGTACACCGGTTCCTGGCTGACCACCGCGGCCAGCCCCGGAGGCCGTTCGTTGACCCCGATCAGCCCGGTCAACCCGTCGTAGGACTTGCCGTACATGCCGACCCGTCCCGTCGACCACGGTTGGTTCGCCGCCCACTGCACGGCGTTGACCACGTCGGCCTTCTCCCCCGGACCCGACCAGTCCAGGCATCCGGTGGAGCCGCCGAAGCCGCGCAGGTCCACCATGACGAACGTGTAGCCCTTCTCCAGCAGCCCGGAGCCCTCGACGAAGTCCTGGAACCGCTCCGAAGGGCCGTCGTTGGGCCCGATCGGGTCGTACGGCGTGCCCTCCACGGCACCGACGGGCCCGGTCTGACCGGAGTGGTTGAAGTAGGGCCCGATCGAGAGGATCACCGGGGTCTTGTCGGTGGGCTTGGCGCCCTTGGGCCGCAGGACGTCCGCGTGCAGCGTCGCCTCGCCCGCGCTCGACGGCGAGGAGATCCACGCCTCGCTCCACTCCGCGTCCGGGTACGGCACCCCCGACGCCTGCGCCGGCGGCACCGCCGGCACCATCACCGCCGCGATCGCCGCTGCGACCACTCCCGCACCGCGGCGCCTCGTCCTCTTGAGCCCCTGCAACGTCCGCACTGACATCCGGAGACCACCCTTCCCGCACCGGGACGACCTCGACCGACGAGTGGCGCACCGCGAACGCGGCGCCATGCACCCGTCGGGAGGCTAGAGGCTCGGACAGGTGAGGTGAGGAAACTTGCTCACACCGTTACGGCAGGCGGAATCCCGGAGTCCGGATGTTCCGGCGAAGCACGAACGGCCGGCGCGGCCGGACGACGCCGCGGCTACAGGTTGAAGGCGACGGAGCGCAGGATCAGCACGACGACGAGCACGGCCGTGAAGGCGAGGTCGATCGAGATCTCGCCGACCCGCACCGGCCGCAGCACCCGTCGCACCGGCGCGATCACCGGCTCGGTAGCGGTGTGCGTCAGCGCCCGAGCCCGGCTCACCCAGTGCGGGCCTTCCGCAGCGACCCGCGCCCAATCCAGCACGAGCCGCGCGACCAGCAACAGCAGGAACACCGTCAAGGCGTATCCCAGCAGAGTCCCGACGGCGCTCATGACCAACTCCCCAGTGTTTCCCGGACCGGCTTCACACCAGTATCAACGAGCCACCCCGGTCAGAAGTGCCCCCGGGGGGCTCCACCCCCGCCACCCGGGCGAACGGTTCCGGCACCGCCGGCGGGCCCGAGCCCGGAGCACGGCCTCGGATCCGGGCTCGGGTCCGGGCTCGGGTCAGCCGTTGAGCGCGGTCGCCGCCGTGGACCGCACCACCCGAGGTTCGGTCACCGGCGACAACGTGGTCCTGGCCTTGATCAGGGCGACCAGCGCCTCGGCGTCGACGATTCCGGCGGGTGTGCGCACCGCGGCGGTGGCGAAGGCCGGGATGCGCTGGACGTTGAAGTTCGTGATCGCGAGCGAGTAGGTGGCGTTCGGGTCGACCGGCTCGCCGCTCTCCAGCCGGAGTTCGGAGATGCGGGCTCCCGCTGGAGCGCTCGGGGTGTAGTGGAAGGTGAAGCCCGACGGCCTGGCCTGGTCACCGCCCTCCGACTGCTCGACGCCCTCCTTGAGCTGAGCTCCGGTGACCTCGATGACCGAGACCTGGTTGCCGAACGGCAGCACCGAGTAGGCGTCGCGCAACCTGACCTCGGGCCCGGGGATGTCCGCCCGTGCGCCGCCGCTGTTCATCCAGCCGAGATCGGCCGCTCCCCACGCCCGGAAGGCGTCGGCGGCCAGGTAGCGGGTGTTGTCGCGGTCCAGCGGGGCCGTGGTCGTGGCGATCTGCTCGCCGAGCTTGCGCTCCAGGTCGGCGACGTAGAAGTCCTCGAACTCCTGCATCGCCGGATCGGGCGAGACCGTCTCGTCGACCTCGACGACGTCGTGGTCGAGGCGGACCCCGTCGTCGCCGACGGTCATGTCGAGGCGGATGACGCTCCCCATGTTCCCCTCCGGGGCGAGCACGAGTCGGCCGTCGTGGCGGACCGTCACCTCGGAGGCGCTGTCGTAGCCGTTCTCCTCCCGGAAGGCCGCGGAGATCTCGGGCACCTCGTCGAGCAACCGCTGGCTGGCGTCGCGACTGATCTGGGTGACGGCCACGATCACGTCGACGTCCTGCTCCTGGAGCCGGCGCACTGCGTCCTTCGCCGCCGGCACGGGGTCGACGTCGGTCAAGGTGCCGGCCGTGGTGGTGTTGCCCATGTCCTCGGTGAGCCCGATGTAGCCCACGCTCACCTCGCCCACGCGCTGGGTGCGCGTGCGCGCTTGCGGGAGGAAGGGCTTGCCGTCGGTGTGGACGATGTTGGTCGACACCCACGGGAAGTCCGACGCCTTGACCAGTTCCTCGGTGTTGGCGACGCCGAAGTCGAAATCGTGCTGGCCGAAGTTGGCCACCTGCACGCCCATCCGGTTGAAGGCCTCGACCAGGGGAAAGCCGTGGTAGACACCGCCGAACAGGGTGCCACCCGCCAGGTCGCCGCCGAAAACCGCGGCCGATCCCTCATGTTGGGCCCGCTGGGCGTCCAGGACCGTTGCAACGCGGGCGACGCCACCGCGCCAGCCGTCGTCCTGCAGCACCGGCGACACGTCGTGCGCGTCCTGGAAGTACAGCAGCGACGCGTGCCGTTCCGGTGGCGCGCCGTGCGCCGGGGTGGTCACCCCCACCAGCGCGAGTGACGCTCCGACCGCGACAACCGCGCGCTGCGCGATGAATGTGCCGTTCATTCCCCTGTTTCTAGACCCGGGCTCCGTCCGGTGGACCACGTCCACGTGAACACCAGGAAGTACCGGACAAATGGTTCGGTTCGGGCATCCGGTAGCGCCCCATGGAAAGCCACCGCCCCATCAACGGTTTTCGCGACGGCCCGACGTCACCCGCGAACAACGGGGTGCGGGTGCTGCCGGGCCACCGGACCCGGCACCACCCGCACTCGTCCCGAGCGGAACCCGCTGCGGACGCTCAGGCCCGCGACGGTTCCGCTGGTTCCGCGTCCTGCGCGAGCTTCTCGGTGATCTCCTCCGCCGCCGCGGGCGCGTCCCGGAGGACGGCGCCGATGCCGACGAACAGCACGAGCGACACGAGGACCGGGGTGACCACCGTGATCGCGTCGTTGAGATGCCACGCGTACTTGGTCAGCGCGTACGAGAGCAGCCCGCCGCCCCACGAGATCAGCGCCGCGGTCGGCCCGACGTGGCGGAACGGGCGCAGCATGCCGAGCATCATCGGGATCGAGATCGGTCCGATGAGCGCTCCCACCCAGGTCACGATGATCGAGAGCACGCCGCCCAGGTTCTCCGCGTTGATCGCGATGATCACGCTCAGGAGCACGAAGATCACGGTCAGGTAGCGCCCGGTCCGCAACGCCTGCTCATCGGTGAAGTTCTTGGCGCGCTTCCAGACGTTGGGCAGCACGTCGCGGGTCATGACCGCGGAGATGGCGTTCGCGTCGGACGCGGCCATGGCCATGGTGTGCGAGAAGACCCCGACCAGCACCAGGCCCAGCAATCCCGCGGGCAGGAAGTCCAGGGCCATCTGGGCGTAGACGTCCTGCGACTTCTCGACCTCCACCAGCAGAGGTGCGGCGAACATCGGCAGCATCAGGACGATCGGCCACACGAGGTACAGCAGGCTCGACAGCAGAGCGGTGTTGCGCGCCTGGGTGGAGCTCGGCGTCGCGAGGTAGCGCTGCGCGAGGTTCCACATGCCGCCGTTGTACTCGAAGGTCTTGACGAGGATGTAGACGATCACGAAGTACATCGGGTACTCGCTCGTCGTCGGGTCGGTGTGCCCCTCGGGCAACGCGCCCCAGAAGTTCAGGTAGTTCAAACCCCGGGCGGACAAGGCGGATCCCACGGCGATGACCATGGCGAACGCGGCCAGACCCTGGATCACGAACTGACCGAGCTCGGTGAGCGCGTCGGCCCACAGGCCGCCCGCGGTGCAGTACAGCAACGTCACGCCCGCCGTGATGATCACGCCCCACACCAGTGGAACGCCCACGAACTTGTCCAGCAGCAGCGCCACCGCCGACCACTTCGCGGCCACGTCGAAGATCTTGAGCAGGGAGCCGCTCCACGCCAGCACCTGCTGGGTGGGCACGTTGAACCGGGCCGCCAGGTACTCCAGCGGGGACGCGATGTCGTAGCGGGATCGCAGGCGGTTCCACTTCGGCGCGAACAGGAACGCGCCGATGCCGGTGGCGACCGCGAGCGGGAACATGAACACCACGTAGGAGACGATCCCCTGGTCGTAGGCGACCCCGGCGTAGGCGACGAAGACCACCGCGCTGTAGCCGGACATGTGATGCGAGATGCCGGCCAGCCACCACGGCATCTTCCCGCCGGCGGTGAAGTAGTCAGCGGCGTTGGAGACCTGGCGGTGCGCCCACACACCGATCGCGATCATCACGACGAAATAGCCTGCTATGACCAACCAGTCCAACAGGTGCATATCGGGTCTTCCTTCCCTGCGCCGGTGAGATCGGCTCTCGAACGGCGGGCACGTCGTTGTGCGGGGCACTGCCGCCACGGGTCGGTCGCGCAAGCGCGAGGAACGTGCGCTTCCCGAAGCGTCTTGCGGCCGTGCGCGCGGTCGTTGCGGCCCGCTGGAGCCGCAGGCCGCAGCATCCTCACTCCCCAACCCGTTCGGCAACGAGTTGCCACCAGTTGCCTTCGATCTCCCGCTGGTGACCCCGGCGGGCCGGTCGCGAAGCGTCCGCGACCGGCCCGCCGACCGCTCTGCCCTCAGCGGTCGTAGGACAGGCCGAATCCGAACCGGTAGGCGTCACCCGCGTCGTTGACGTAGGCGTAGCCCGGTTCGTCGTACCCGGGTACGTCGGGAGCGTTGCGGTTCACCGCTTCCGGGCCGGCCGGGAGGGTGACCGGCAACCTGCCGGTCGGGTTCACCTCGCCGCGGATGACGTCGACGACCGCCTCGGGCGTGGCGTCGAACATCGCGAGCATCGCGTCCGCCCCCGGTTCGACCGCGCCGACCAGCCACGGGTTGGTCATGTTGATGCCGACGACGTTCTCGTCGACCTGGGACTGGATCTGCTGGATCCGCGCCACGTCGATACCGGTGCGCTCGCCGAGCTCGACCGACAGCCCGTCCCCGGAGTCGTCGCGAAGCCCCAAGCTCGGGACGACCGCGAGGAAGGCGTGCGTCGCCTCTTCCGGCCGCGCGACCACGGTGATCGACGGGTCGTGCTCCTGGATCGCCTCGGCCAGAGCCGCGCTCTGCTCGGCCGGCTCGTCCTTGGCGAAGACCTCGACGTAGAGCTTCACCCGCCCGACCTCGTCGTCGGTGATCGGAAGCGTGCGATGGTCGTTGCGCATCAAGACGACCGACTTGCGGTGCGCCTCGTCGGCCCTGGTCTGGGAAGTCGGATCGTCAGCGATCTGCTGAGCCCGCCGCGGGTCCCGGTAGGGGTCTTCGAACAGGCCGAGGTCGAACATCTCCCGGAGCAGGAACCTCACCGAGCGGTCCAGATCGGTTTCCCGGACCAGACCGTCGCGCACGGCCTGCAGGAGGTGGCTGGGATCGGCTTCCCCGGAGAACAGGTTCGTGCCCGCGTCGATGCCCTTGGCGAACCGCTCCGGTCGGCTGAGATCCTCGACGCCCCACGGCATCGCGGTGGTGATGCTCGTGTCGCTGTTGACGTATCCGGAGAATCCCATCGTGTCGCGCAGCAGTCCCTGCAGAACGGGCTTGTTGTAGGCGAAACCGACCTCCTCGAACTGCTGCTGCGGCGAGAACCACAGGTGGCGCGGAAGCTGCTGGGCGCTCCCGTCGTTCCGTGGCTTCGAGTAGTACGGCATGATCGAGGTGGTGCCGGCGTCGAGCGCGGCCTGGAACGGCGGCAGGTGGTACCGCTCCAGACTGCCTTCCGTCGGGTAGAACTGGTCCTGCCCCCAGGAGTAGTGCGGGTCCTGGCCGTCCTTGCGCGCTCCGCCGCCGGGGAAGTGCTTCGTGGTCAGCGACACGCTCTCCGGGGAGAGCCGCTCGCCCTGGAAGCCGCGCACCACCGCACCGATCATGTCGGCGGCGAGCTCGGGGTGCTCACCGAAGGTGCCGCTCGCGCGGGTCCAGCGGGGCTCGGTGGCCGTGTCGGCCATGTACATGTAGCCCTTGTGGATTCCGGCCGCACGCCACTCCTTCGCCGCGATGCCGCCGAACTCCTCCACCAAGCCGGGGTCGTGCGTCGCCGCCAAACCCAGCTCGCCGGGCCACGTCGAGAACTTCCCGCTCGCCTCGGCGACACCGAACCGGCCGCCGGACAGGTGATTGCGAGGGTTGGAGGTCATCACCACCGGGATACCGAGACGAGTTCCCTCGGCGATCTCCTGCAACGCGTTCGTCCACGTGGCGAGGTCGGCGGCTTCGGGGTTGTCGCGGACGATGAAGTGCCGCAGGTTGCGCTCGCCGATGCCCGCGGTGGCGCCCGACGAGCTCAGCACGGGCTGGTCGAACGGCTTTCCGTCCCAGCTGTTGGTGGTGTCCCACTCGTCCTCCTCGCAGACGAGCTCTCGACCACCCCCGTCGCCGCAGCGCGAGCTCGAGCCCATGTAGTGCGAGGAGATCAGCATCATGCCCGCCTTCTCCTCGACGGTCATGCGGGCCGACAAGTCCCGGGCGCGCACTTCACCGGGCAGGCGCCAATCCTCGTACGCGTCGAGCGCGCCGCTGCCGTTGAGGTCGCGGAACCGGTGTCCGCCGACCTCGATCACGTTCTTCACCCGGGACTCGACGACCGGTTCGCCCTCACCGGGCTGCGTTGACGACGGCACCGCCACGGACGTCCCCGCGAACAGCAAGGCGGTGGGGATTGCCACGGCAACGACGACTCCTCGACGTCTCCGACGGCTGGACCACAGGCTCATCTGGCGTTCTCCTTTGAACGTGCGAAGCCCAACGCCCGCCCGTCGGAGCAGTGCTCGAAAGCACCAGCGCGGACGGCGGCTGATCGGCTCGAGCCGATCCACCATCGCCGGATCGCCGGGTGCGCTCAACGAGTTGCCATCAGTTGCCCCGAGCTCGTCGGTCCCGTCGAGGCGATCGGCACGAAGACCGTTGTCTCCCGGGGCTACCGGCCCGATTTCCGCCTCGATCGAACTTGCCCCGCGGCGGCCGCCTAGAGGCCGAACACCAGCGGTACCAGCGCGTACATGACGAGCACGATGAGCACCAGCGAGAGCGCGTTGAGCCAGACGCCGGCGCGGACCATCTGCTTGATGGAGACCTCGCCCGAGCCGAAGGCCACGGCGTTCGACGGGGTGGCCACCGGCAGCATGTAGGCCGAGCACACCGCCAGGGTCACGGCGATGGTCATGAACAGCGGATCCAGACCCAAGCCCACCGCCACCGCGCCGAAGATCGGGAAGAAGGCGGCTGCAGTGGCGGTGTTCGACGTGAGCTCGGTCAGCGCGAGGCTCACGACGACGACCACGAGCAGCACCAGCCAGGACGGCACGCCGACGAGCCCGCCGACCTGTCCGCCGAGCCACTCGCTGAAGCCGGTGGCCGTGAACATCGCCGACAGCGACAAACCGCCGCCGAACAGCAGCAACAGGCCCCACGGAATCTCCTTGGCCGCGGACCAGCGCAGGAGCGGAGCGCCGTCGCCGTTCGCGGAGCGCTTCTCCGCGGGCACCAGGAAGCAGGCGATGGCGGCGGCCATGGCGACCTGGGTGTCCGAGATCGTGCCGAGGAACGGCAGGGCCTTCTCCACGATCGGGATGTCGGCGAGGAACGGCACGAAGACCCAGAAGAAGATCGCGAACAGGAAGATCATGCCCACGCGGCGTTCCGGCGTGGACATGCGTCCGAGCTTCGCCAGTTCGGACCGGATCATCTCGGCACCGCCCGGGATTCGGTCCACCTCCGCGCGGAAGACCAGCTTGGTCAGCACGAGCCACGCCACGAAGAGCATGACGATGGCCCACGGCACGCCCACCAGCATCCAGTGGCCGAACTGCAGGTCGATGTCGTGGGCCTTGCCGAGATAGGCCTTCATCAGGGCCATCGGAGGCTGCCCGATCAAGGTCGCGGTGGAACCGATGGTCACGCCGTAGGCGACGCCGAGGAGCATCGACGCGGCGAACTTCGTGCCCGCGGCCTGCTCGTCGACCGATCGCACCAGCCGCAGGATCGACACGGCGATCGGCACCATGATCACGGCCGTCGCCGTGTTGGACACCCAGGCCGAGATGAAGGCGGAGGCGGCCATCAGCCCGAACACGATCTGGGCGGGCCGGGTGCCGACGGCCCGGATGGTCAGCAACGCCACGCGCAGGTGCAGGTTGGCCTTCTCCGTGGCCAGACCGAGGATGACGCCACCCATCACGAGGAAGACGACCGAGTCCGCGTACGGTGCGGCGACCTCCTTCATGCTGCCCATGCCGAACAGCGGGAACAGGACCAGCGGCAGCAGCGAGGTCACCGGGATGGGGGCCGCCTCGGTCATCCACCAGATCGCCATCCAGAGCGCGCAAGCGGCCACCGCGCGGCCCTCGAAGGACAACGAGGACGGCAGGACCAGGGCCAGCAGCAGGCCGGCCACCGGCCCCAGCGCGAGGAGCCACCAGCGGCTCTTCCCACCGGAGTCGAGGGCATCGCCCTTCTGCTCCGCAGCCGGGGCGGCGGAGTTCGCCGTGGTCTCGGGTGCTGCGGCCGACGACCGCGAGTCCGACTCTCCACTCAGCGGGTTGCTCATTGCACTGCCTCGAATCCAAGCTGGAAGTGACCGGATTTCAGTGGAATTCCGGGTCCCGATCTCCACTGAAATCCCGTCCCCTGACCGGTGAGACGGGACGTTGAGACCACGGGAATCCGAGATCTACAGAACCGTAAGCGCCTGGATCACGGAGGTGAAATACATGTTTCCGTCGGATTGATACATGCGGTGTCTCAATGGTTCAGAGGTGATCTTCGCCAATCCACCGGTGTCCCCACCGACCCGCAGCGCTCATGGAGCAACGGCGAGCGGGTGCGCGTGATCAGGGCCGGCGGATCGCGGGGTCAGTCGCGGGGTCGCAGCGTGCTGATCCAACGACGGGTGTCGGCGGGGTCGATGACGTCGTCGAGCTCGAAGGTGGTGGCCGCGCGCAGCGCGCGCCCGCGCTCGTAGGCCTCGGCCACCAGACCGTCGTAGAGCTGCTGCCGTGCGGCCTCGTCGGCTGCGGCTGCGAGCTCCTTGCTGTAGCCCAGCCGCACCGACCCCTCCAGACCCATCCCGCCGATCTCACCGGTCGGCCACGCCACGGTGAACTGCGGCGCCCGGAAGGAGCCGCCGGTCATCGCCATCGCGCCCAGGCCGTAACCCTTGCGGAGCACGACCGCGCCGAACGGCACCGTCAGCCGAGCGCCGAGCACGAACAGCTCGCCGAAGCGCTTGACCGTCGCGTCCTTCTCCGCCTCCGGCCCGACCATGAACCCCGGTGTGTCGCAGAGGGAGACGATCGGCAACCCGCCCGATTCGCAGAGCGTCAGGAAGTCGGCCAGCTTGTCCGCCGCCTCCACGTCGATCGCGCCGCCCAGGTGGTGACTGCTGTTGGCCACCAGGCCGTGCGCGACGCCCTCCACGCGCACCAGCGCCGTCACGATGCCGACGCCGTAGTCCGGGCGCAGCTCCAGCACCGAGTCCACGTCGACGATGGCATCGATGGCGCTGCGGACGTCGTAAGCGCGCAACCGGTTCTCGGGCACCACGTGCCGGGCCAGCCGCTGATCGGGCTCCTCCCACTCGACGCCCTCGCCCGGGGACAGCGGGCTCTGGAAGTAGGACAGGTACCGGCGTGCCAGCTCGACGGCGTGCTCGTCGTCCCTGGCGACCAGGTCGACGACCCCGTTGCGGCGCTGCACGTCGATGGGGCCGATGTCCTCGGGCCGGTACTCCCCCAGCCCACCGCCGGAGATCATCGCGGGCCCGCCCATGCCGATGTTGGCGTCGGGGGTCGCGATCACGACGTCGCAGGCGCCGGCCAGGGCGGCGTTCCCGGCGAAGCAGCGCCCGGAGACGATCGCGACCGTCGGTGCACCTCCGCGCAGCGAACCCAGCAGGCGGAACGTCGGAACGTCCAGCCCCGCGACGAGGTCCACGTCGGTGTCACCGGGTCGGCCACCGCCGCCCTCGGCGAAGAGCACCACGGGCACCTTCCGGTCCCGGGCCACCCCGAGGATCCGATCGGTCTTGGCGTGGTTGCGCATTCCCTGCGTCCCGGCGAGCACCGTGTAGTCGTAGGAGATCACCACGGTCTCAGCGGCCGTCCGACCGAACCGGTCCGCGCCGATGGTCGCCACGCCGCCGACCAGTCCGTCGGCGGGTGTGTTGGTGATCAGGTCCTGTTCGGACCGCCGGCTGCGCTGAGCCGCGAGCACCAGGGACCCGTACTCGACGAAGCTGCCCGGGTCCACCAGGTCGCTGATGTTCTCGCGCGCGGTCCGACGTCCCAGGCGGTGGCGCTTGGCCACGGCCTCGGGACGTGCCGAGTCCTGGGTGATGGCCTGCCGCTCGCGCACCTCGTCGAGGTCCGGCCGGGAGGCGTCCAGGTCGAGCTCGTAGCCGGGTCCGGCGGCCACCTCGTCGGTCCGCGCGAACACCACCAGCGCATCGCCCGGCGCCACCGTGCGGCCCGCCGGCACGAGCGCGCGCACCACGCGCGCGGCGTGATCGGCGGACAGGACGTGCTCCATCTTCATGGCCTCCAGCACCGCCAGCCGGCCGCCCGCCGCCACCTCGTCGCCTTCAGCGGCGGCCGCGACGACGGTGCCCGCCATCGGAGCGCGCACGACCTCCTCCCCCGGACGCAGCTCCAACGCGGCGCCGGTCGAGGCAGCGGAGGTGCTGGTGCCGGCTGCGGCCACCAGTCGTTCGACGTTCTCGGACAGGAACGCGGTGGCGACGGGACCTGCGCGCAGCTCGTCGTCGGCGAGCAGGGAGCGCAGGAAGGGGATGTTCGTGCCCGCGCCCTCGATCGCGAACTCGCCCAGGGCCGCGTCGAGCTTGACGAGAGCGGCGGTGCGGGTTCCCGCGCGCACGATCACCTTGGCCAGCAGGGAATCGTACCGCGGGCTCACGACCAGGCCCGGCAGGCCGAAGGTGTCCACGCGGACCCCCGGCCCGCTGGGCGGGGTGAACGCCGTGAGCGTGCCCGCGGTCGGCACCGCGCCGCCGTCGGGAGTCATCGTCTCCAGGTTCACGCGGGCCTGCGCAGCCGTGTTCGCAGTCGTCGCGGGCTCGCCGCGCACGCCGGAGGCGTCGGCCACCACGCCGTCCGGCAGCGCGAGGTCGTGCAGCCCGGCTCCGTCGGCGAGGGCGAGCTGCGCGGCCACCAGGTCCACGCCGGTGATCTCCTCGGTGATGGTGTGCTCCACCTGGATCCGGGGGTTCACCTCCAGGAACGCGAACTCCTCGCCCCGCACCAGGAACTCCACCGTGGCCAGGCCGCGGTAGCCGAGGCTCGCGCACAGCCGCACCGCGGCCTCGTGCGCACCGCGACGCACTGCGGGATCCAAGCCGGCCGCGGGGGCGATCTCGATGAGCTTCTGGTGCCGCCGTTGCAGGCTGCAGTCCCGATCACCGAGCGCCAGGGCCGCCGTGCCGTCCGCGACCACTTGGACCTCGACGTGCCGGGCACCGTCGAACAGGGCCTCCGCGAACACCTCCCGGTTCCCGAAGCCCAGTTCGGCCTCGTCCGCGCAGGACCGGTACGCCTCGTCCACCGCAGCGGCGTCGCGAACCACCCGCATGCCGCGCCCGCCACCACCGGCCAGCGCCTTGATCATGATGCCGGCCGGGTTCTCGGCGAGGAACGCGCGCACCTCGTCGACGGCTGCCGCCCCGACGGTGGCGGCCAGCACGGGCGCGCCGACCGCCACGGCGGCCGCGCGGGCCGACACCTTGTCCCCCAAGGTTTCCAGGACCGCCGGGTCCGGTCCTGCGAAGCCGACGTTCGCCGCCGCGCAGGCGCGCGCGAACTCGGCGTTCTCCGAGAGGAATCCGTACCCGGGGTGCACCGCGTCGGCCCCGGACCGCGCGGCCGCGGCCAGCACCGCCGCCTGGTCGAGGTAGACCACCGGACCGGCTCCGACCAGCGGCAACGCCTCGTCGGCGGCGTGCACGTGCGGCGTGTCCGCGTCGTCCTCCGCGTACAGGGCGACCGTGCTGACCCGCATCTCGCGCGCGGTGCGCACGACGCGCAGCGCGATCTCACCGCGATTGGCGATTAGGAGCTTCTTCATCGTCACGAACCCCTCCGTCTACGCGCGGTCACCGGCGGACAGTTCTGCGGCGCGGTCGAGCAGGTCGCCCTTGCGCACCTTGCCCGTGGCCGTCATCGGCAGCTGGTCGACGACGACGAAATCGGGCACCTTGTACCCGGCCATGTTGTCCTTCGCCCACGCGCGCAGGTCCTCGCTCGCGGTGCTGCCGCCCACCACCACGAACGCCACCGCCACTTGGCCTTTCGCGCGGTCGGGCCGGGGAACCACCGAGACCGCACGGATCGCCGGGTGCAGGCGCAGCAGGGCCTCGACCTCGGACGGGAACACGCTCATCCCGTTGGTCTTGATCATCTCCTTGGCGCGCGCCAGGTAGTGCAGGGCTCCCCACTCGTCGAGGCGTCCCACGTCGCCGGTGTGCAGCCAGCCGTCGCGGATCGTCTCCGCGGTCGCGTCGGGCCGACCGTAGTAGCCGGTCAGGATCGACGGGCTCCGCACGATGATCTCCCCAGAGGTGCACACCGGCACCGGAACGCCGGACTCGTCGACGATCAGGACGTCGGTGCCCGGAACGGGCAGCCCGCAGAACACCGGATCGGCGTGCAGGTCGCGATCGCCGTCCTGGAACCCGAGCGTGAAGGTGTCGGCCGTGTGCGTCTCGGTCATGCCGTACGAGGCCTCCCGCAGGACGCTGCCGGTGGCCTCCCGCCACCGCGCCCGGACCTCCGGGGTCAGCTTGAGCACGAACGAGACCGCCAGCGCGTTGCGCAGCGACGACACCCGCCCTCCCTCGAAACCCGGCTCGTCCATCAGCTCCACGTAGTTGTCGACCGTGGCGACCACGTCGGTCACGCCGTGCCGCTCGATCAGGGCGACGGCCGCAACCGGGTCCCAGCGCGTCATCAGGACGACCTGCTGGCCGTTCACCAGCGGTTTGAGGACGCCGAAGTCCTCGCCGGCGATCCAGAACACGGGCAGGAAGTTCAGCGACACGGCACCGGGATCACCGACCTGCGTCCCGCCGGCCACGCTGGCCGTCGCCGCCGTGTAGACCATGTGGCGCTGGGTGTGCTCGCAGCCCTTCGGCAACCCGGTCGTCCCGCCGGTGTAGTTGAGCGCCGCCAGCGCGTCGGGGTCGCTGGGTCGCGCTTCAGCGGGCGCCGAGGCGCTGATCTCGGCCCAGTCGGAACGCTCGGCGGTGAGCTCGAACGGCACCGGCACGTCGGGTTCGGCGGTGAGCAGGTCGCCGAGACCGGTGTACGCCACGTGCCGCAGAGGTGTGTCTCCGCGCACCGATTCGACGAGGTCGGCGAACGAGTCCTGCGCCAGCAGCACGGTCACGCCCGCGTCCTCCAGCTCGTACCGCAGCTCGTGGCCCCGGAACATGGGGTTGATCGGCACGTGCACCGCGCCCGCCTTGAGGACGCCGACCATCGCGATGAGGAACTGGGGGCAGTTGCTCAGGAACACGCCGACCCGGTCCCCCGGTGCCACACCGCGTTCGCCGAGCCAGCCGGCGAAGCGGTCGCTCAGCTCGTCGTACTCGGCGTAGGTGATGTCGCGGCCGTAGAAGGAGATCGCGATGGTGTCCGGGCGGGTCTCGGCCCGGTGCCGCAGGTGCTCCGGCAGACCGGGCACCTCGACGGGGTGCACGACGGTGCCCGGCACCTGATCCGGCCAGTTGGCCGCCTGCAGGCGGCGGACCTCGGCCAGGGCTTCTTCACGGCGGGACAACGACATTCGGGCCTCCTACGGTTCGGGCCGCGAGTCGGCGACGACGCCGACGGCGCGCTCGGTCAGCCGGATGTGATCGTTGATGAACTGCTCGCGGACCTCGTCGGGAGCGCGGCCGAGGCGGGCGGCGCCGCGGACGATCGAATCGCTCAGCATCGACACCAGCTGCGGCGGCGCCACGCAGGGATCGATCGTGGCCGGGTCGAGCCCGGACAGGTAGTTGGTGAAGCGCCGCTCCAGCCGACGCCGCAGCGTGCTCCACAGCGCGTCCACGTCGGGATCGACCCCGGCGCGGCTGTCGATCTGCGCCACGAGCGACCCGTTGGCGAAGATCGCCCCGGCGAACGCGCGAGTGGTCGACCGCAGCACCGCGGCCGGCGGGAGGGACTCGATGCCGTCCAGCTGCTGGGTGGCTTCGAGCTGGGCGCAGACCTGCTCGGTCACCGCGAGGAACGCCTCGTCCTTGGATCGCAAGTAGGCGTAGAACGTCGGGCGCGAGGTCTGCGCCCGGGCCGCGATCAGCTCCACCGTGGTCGCCGCGTAGCCGAGGTCGTCGAAGCAGGCGGCGGCAGCGGCGAGCAGCTCCTCCCGCCGAGGCCCCGACGTCTCCCGGCGACTGGCTCGCGCACGCTCCTGGGCATCACTCGTCGTCACGACTCCATTGTCGTGACCGCCGCGCCGGCCTTCGGCGGACGCCCGGGAGGCGGACATCAGGGGGTTGACAAGCCTTGTTCGGCACCGGATTTCGATTCGCCGCGCGCCGATGCGGATGTGGTCAAAGCAGCCCCTCCGGAACGAGTGACAGCACGTGATCTCGACCCACACTCGTTGACGTTGACGTCCATGTCAATACGCGAGGCGCCCCGGATGCGCGCCCGTCAGGTGAGCAGGTCGCGCCGCAGCCGGGTCGCTCGCCGAGGGCTGTTCCAGGACAAGACCGCCACCGCTCGGCCCTCCTCGCGGTAGACCCCCGCGAACGCGTCGTCGGTGAAGGCCCCGGCCTCGAGCTCGAGCTCGGCTCCCGCGGTGACGTGGCCGTGGACGACGAGCTTGTTGCTGCCCTGATCGCTCCAGAAGAACGGGATCGGCGTGAAGTCCTGCTCGGCGCCCAGGATGTTGCGAGCGACGACCCGCGCCTGCTCACCGGCGTTCATCCGGTGCTCGACGCGCACGCTGCGCCCGAGACCGGTGTGCCACCAGCGCGCGACGTCACCGACCCCGTAGACGCCCTGCGCCGCACGGCATCTCGCATCGCACCGAGCCCGTCGGACAGGTCGAGCCCGGCTCCTCGCAACCAGTCGACTTGCGGGCGCGAACCGATCGCGGCGACCACGACGTCCGCCCGCAGCACCGCGCCGTCGTCGAGCAGCACCTCCTGTTCGCCGCGCGCGCCGACGCGGATGTCGGTCACCCCGACCGCGTTGATGAGCGCGATCTCGCTCCCGGTGAGCGCGCGGCCGATCACCGCGCCGACCTCGGGGCCGAGCGCGGACAGCGGAGCCGGGTCCACCCCCACCACGGCCACCTCGCACCCGGCCGCGCGAGCGGCCCAGGCGAGTTCGGTGCCCATGAACCCGGTTCCGATGACGACCACGCGCCTGCCCGGGCGCAGCTCCGCGGCGACCCGCCGGGCGTCGGCGATGGAGCGCAACGTCAGCGGTACCGGTCCGGATGCGGGCAGCCGACGAGGCGCGACCCCGGTGGCGACCACCAGGTCGCCGAACGGCAGCTCCGAACCGTCGTGCAAGGTCACCGCGCGCCCGTCGAGATCCGCGCCCACCGCAACGGTGTTCGGGCGGAACTCGATGCCCAGCTCGGCGAGCCGGTCGTGCCCCGGCAGCAGGATCCGCTGCTCGTCCCACCCGCCGGTGAGGAACTGCTTGGACAGCGGCGGGCGGTCGTAGGGCGCGTGCGGCTCCTCCCCGACCAGCGTGATCGCGCCGTCGAAACCGTGCGAGCGCAGCTCCAGCGCCGTCGACGTTCCCGCCAGGCAGGCACCGACGATGACGACGTCGTCGCTCACCCGCCTCACTCCTCGACGCGGATCGCAGCCGCCGGGCACACCCGGGCGGCGTCCTCGATCGCAGCGCGGTGCCGATCGTCCGGCTGCTCGGCGAGGAGGAAGGCGGCACCGTCCTCGTCGCGCTGGTCGAACACCTCGTCAGCGGCCAGCACGCACTGCCCGGCGCCGACGCACTTGTCCTGATCGATGAACACCTTCATGGTTCGCGACCTCCTACCAGGTGACGTTGAGCGAGTTGAATCCGTGCACGCGCGTGCCGATCTTGAGGTCGAACTCCTCGACGGAGTCGACCAGTCGCAGTGTCGGCACGCGGGTGAACAGGGTTTGGAAGGTCAGGAGCAGCTCGCGGCGGGCGAGCGACTGCCCGAGGCACTGGTGGGTGCCGTAGCTGAACGCCAGGTGGTGACGAGCCGGACGCCCGAGGTCGAGCGCGTCCGCGTCGTCGAAGGCCGCGGGATCCCGGTTGGCCGAGGGCAGCGAGACCAGCACGCCTTCACCGGCCCGGATCAGGTTGTCGCCGATCCGGGTGTCGGCCACGGCGACGAACTGGCGGGGGTTCTGGGCGATGGTGAGGTAGCGCAGCAGTTCTTCGACGGCGTCGGCCTGAAAAGCACCGCCCCCGGCCAGGAACCGCTCCAACTGAGCGGGGTGGTGCAGCAGCGCGGCCGTGCCCAGGCTGATCATGTTGCTGGTGGTCTCGAACCCGGCGATCAGCAGCGTCATCGCGGTGTTGATCAGTTCGGCGCGATCCATGATCCCCGGCTCGTGGAACTCGTGCACCAGGCGCGAGAACAGGTCTTCCTGCGGAGCGCGCCGCTTCTGCTCGGCCAGCTCGCCAGGTACTCGGCCAACTCGTCGAGCGCGGTGCGCACGGTGTCCACGTCCGCCTGGCCCGACAGCGCTTCGGCGGACTTGCGCTGGAAGAACTCGTGCTGGTCGTAGGGCACGCCCAGCAGCAGGCAGATGACCCGCGAGGGCACCGGCAACGCGAGTTCGGCGACGAGATCGGCGGGTCGGCCGGCGTGCAGCAGGCCGTCGACGCACTCGTCGATGACGTGCTGGATCTCCGGCTCCAGCGCGTTGATCCGCTTGACGGTGAAGTCCCGGGTCAGTCGGCGCCGCTTCTGCAGGTGCTCGGGATCGTCGGTCCGGACGAGGCTGGGGCGTTCGGAATCGAGCTGCTGGAGATCGGTGGGTGTCACCAGCGGGAAGCCGGACCGATCCATCCTCGCGCTGAAGTTCCCGCTCGCGAGGACCGCTCGGGCGTCATCGTAGCGCGTGATCAGCCACGGGCGGCCGCCGCGCAGCACCTCCACGGTCGGCAGCTCCGCCTGCCCGCGCAGGCGGTCGAAGACATCGGGCGGGCTGAAGGGGCAGCTCCGCTGGGTGGGGTACGAGTCCAGCGTGGGGCCGGGCTGCGACGGGGTCATCGTGCTTCCTTCCGCGTCGTCTGCACTCCGGGGAACGGAGACAATGTGCACTATACACAGTATGTGTACGATGCACATGGCAGGCTCGCGGTCGCCGCCGGAACAATGGGCGTGATCCGCGCAGCGCGAAGGAGGCCCGCCCGTGACGCAGGACAAGCGGACGCTCAACGATCTGGAGCGCGAGCTCTCGCTGTTCGCCAGGCACTACCTGTCCACCCGGCAAGCGCGCGCCGGCCAGCGCCTGGACAGGTCGGCCTACCTGCTGCTGACCCGGTTGGAGCTCTCGGGGTCGATGTCGCTGGGGCAGCTCGCCGAAGCGTTCCGGCTCGACATCTCCACGATCAACCGCCAGGTCGGGGCGCTGCTCAAGCAGGGGTTCGTGGAGCGGTTCCCCGACCCCGACGGCGGCATGGCTCGCCGGTTCCGGCCCACCGACGAGGGGTTGCGGCAGTTGGCCGCCGATCGGGACCGCAGCCGGGAAGGCGTGGAAACGGTGGTCGCCGAGTGGCCGCAGGACGAACTCGCCACCTTCGTCGACCTGCTGACCCGCTTCAACATCGACATCGAAGGCGTCGAGGGCAACCCCTGGCCCCGCGAGCGGAACACCCACGACTGATCCGCTCGCCGGCCGCGACCACCACGGCAGAGCAGCCGATTTCCGTTGCGACTGGTCGGAATTGATTCGTCCACTTTTGATGGGAACGGTGGAAACCGGCGCACGACGCGGCAGCCGGGTCCGCGCCGTCGAGGCGAGCACCGAATTCGCGGCGCCGACGCCCTTTCGCTTCGCCGGGTTCATCGGAAGTACCGCTCGGCCGACGAGGCTGAAGCGCTGTTTCGATCGTTCTCACGTGGAGTCGCACATGGATCTCTCTCGCAGGCAGTTCGTCAACCGCTCGCTGTTGGGCGGCATCGGGATCGCCCTCGTCGGCAACGTGGGAGCAGTGACCGCCGCCGCGCCGGCCTCTGCAGAGAACGGCCGGGCCGCCGGTTACGGGCCGCTGGTTCCCGATCCCGCGGGGCTGCTGTCTCTTCCCGCCGGGTTCAGCTACAAGGTCATCACCGAAGCCGGCAGGACGAAGCTCGAATCCGGCGAACCCACACCGCAGAAGCACGACGGCATGGCCGCCTTCATCCGCCCCGAGGGCGGCAGCGTGATCGTGTACAACCACGAGATCAAGGTCAGCCAGAACCCCGAGTTCCCCGTGCCCCGGCTCGACGGGCTCACCTACGACCCGGTCTCCCCCGGCGGCTGCACGGTCGTCGAGGTCGACGCCGAGGGCAACCGCATCACCGAGTACGTCGCCCTGGCCGGCACCTCCACCAACTGCGCGGGTGGCCGCACCCCCTGGAACACCTGGCTGAGCTGCGAGGAGACCGAGGACAAGGCCGGCGAGGACGGCCAGCAGTTCGACCACGGCTACACCTTCGAGGTCGACCCCTACAACCGCGAGGCGAACCGGAACCCGAAGCCGATCAAGGCGCTCGGCCGGTTCTCCCACGAGGCCGCCGTCGTCGACCCGAACACCGGGCACATCTACCAGACCGAGGACGCGTCGGGCCCGAACGGCCTGTTCTACCGCTTCACCCCGCCGGCCTCCGCGCTGCCGCTGGGCCCCGGCAAGCTCCGCGCTCTCGGCGACGACGACGGCACCTTCGAAGCCATGAAGGCCGCCGACAAGTCCGGTCAGCACGTCGACGACCTGTCCCGCGCGACCGAGGTCGGTACCACCTACGGCGTGACCTGGGTGGCAGTCGCGGACCGCGCCGCGGCCACGACCTCGATCCGCGAGCAGTTCACCGACGACCAGATCACCCGCGGGCGCAAGCTCGAGGGCGCCTGGTGGGGCGACGGTGGCGCCTACTTCGTCTGCAGCTACGCCCGCCTCGAAGACAGCCCGGGCACCCCGCACGACGGTCAGGTGTGGTTCTACAACCCGCGCAACCAGACCATCGAGCTCAAGCTGCGGTTCGAGTACGACCAGGACGACAGCGCCCACTTCGACGGTCCGGACAACATCACCGTGTCCTCCCGCGGAAACGGCCTGATCCTCGCCGAGGACGGCGACGGGCAGCAGCACCTGTTCGGAGCGACCTTCGAAGGCCGGACCTACCCGCTGGCCCGCAACGAGATCAACACCGGCACGGATGCCGAGCCGGAGTTCAGCGAGTTCTGCGGCCCGGTCTACTCCCCCGACGGCAACACCCTCTTCGCCAGCGTCCAGAACCCCGGCGTCCTCTACGCCATCACGGGCCCCTGGGACCGCCTGCACGGCGCCTGATCCACCCACCGCGACACCAACGGCGCCCCGCCCAGCGATGACCTGGTCGGGGCGCCGTCGTCAACGCACGCCGACCGAGCCCACCCGAAGCACGCTCGATCGGCCCGGAGCCTCACGTCCCGCGCCGGTACCCCGATTACCGCAGCAATCCGTCCCCGGAACGCGGCGTAACGGAATGCGGCGGTATTCCGGGTCGGTGCCGGAGCACCGCCGCAATCGGAGTCCTGATTACGGCGGTATTCCGGCACCTCTGTCCGCAGGCGCCGGTCGTCAGGCTGCCGGGCGCGCGTTGCGGATCTCCTCGCGGAGGACGTCCGGCCGGTCGCTGATGATGCCGTCGACGCGGTTGGCGATCAGCGTCCGCATCAGGGCCGGGTCGTTGACCGTGTACGGGTTGATGCGCATGCCGTGCTCGTGAACAGCGGCGACGTACTCCGGGGTCGCGGCCGAGTGGTGCGGGTTGACCTGGTTGGAGTAGGTGGCCACCTCGGCGAGCTGGTCGGTGGTCGGCGCACCCAGCACGCCCACCTGGACCGACGGGAGCAGGCCGTGGAAGTGGCGGATGAAGTCCCAGTTGAAGCTCTGCACCACCAGGTGCTGCGCCATCGGGTCGGGCTGCATCCACTGAGGACGCTGCTGCAGCTCACCGGCGATCCGCTCGGCGATGCCCGGGTAGAGCTCCGGCGCCTTGGCCTCCAGCAGCAGACCGGAGGCGGTGCGCTCCAGCTCGTCGAGGACCTCGGAGAAGGTGGGCACGACGGCACCGGTGTAGCGCGGGTCCTTCCAGGAGCCAGCGTCGAGCGTGCGGATCTCCTCGAGCGTGAAGTCCGAGACCCGCCACGGCGCCCGGGCGGGGAACTTCTGCTCGACATCGGTGGTGCGCGACAGCGTGGTGTCGTGGATGACGACCAGCTTCTCGTCCTTGGTCCGCTGGACGTCGATCTCGACGAGGTCGGCCTGCATCTCGGCGCCCAGCCGCACGGCGTCCAGGGTGTTCTCCGGCGCGTACGCGGACGCGCCGCGATGGGCGATGTTGGTGACGGTGGCGGTCGGCTCCGCGGGAGCCGCGGTCACCGCCGTCGTCGCCGTCATCGTCGTGAGCAGCGCGGCTGCGGCCACCGCCGCGACCCGGTGCAGCATAGGTCGATCTCCTCGTCCGTGTCAGTTTTGTCCGGAAGGACGGGAGAATACTGCGGACGTCCGGTATCGCGGACCTGATCGCCGCCTGGCCCACCGGTGTCTCGCACCTGAACGTTGCACCGCGACCGCCGGCCGGGCGATCTCGGCCGCGCCGACCTAGCCGATGCCGCGGCTGCCTTCCGTGACGAGTGCGACGGCACCGTCGATCTCGCTCATCTTCCAGCTCCCGACCACATGACGACGTCAGTCCAGGGTGACGACGACCCTGCACAGCTCATCGACGACAACCGGGTGGACGAGTCATGCTTCGTCCGGGACAGCCGCGACCGCCTCGTCGCTCAAGCCACCCGACTCGCAGGACTCCGCCTCAACCCACCCGAATGACGGGACGACCGGGACAGGAGAAGCCATGCCCATCCGACCTCGCACGGTGGCGTTCGACGTCGTCGAGACGCTGATGTCTCTGGAACCCCTGCGGACCCGGTTCGCGGACGCGGGACTGGCCCCCGAACTGCTCGAGCGCTGGTTCGACCGGCTCCTGCGCGACGGCATGGCCTTGACCCTCGCCGGGGACTACGAGCCCTTCCCCGCCGTCGCCGCAGCAGCGCTGAAGACGCTCGCCCGCGGCGACCTCGACGACGACGCCGTCGCCCACGTCCTTGCCGGGTTCCAGGACCTGCCCGCGCACCCCGATGTCGAACCCGCCATGTGCACGCTCTCCGAGGCGGGCATCTCCATGGTCTGCCTGAGCAACGGCACCGCCGAGACCACGACCAGCTTCCTCGAGCGCAACGAACTCGATCACCACATCGACCAGGTCATCAGCGTGGCCGACGTCCGCAGCTGGAAGCCACCCGTCCGCGTCTACGAACACGCGCTCGACGAGATCGGCCACGCCCCGCACGACGTCGCCCTGGTCGCCGTGCACGCGTTCGACTGCCACGGCGCGAAACGAGCCGGACTCACCACCGGCTGGGCCGGTCGCCTCGAAGGCCACTACGGCGACGTGTTCGCCCCGGCGGACATCCTCGGACGCGATCTCGTCGACGTCGCCCAGCAGATCGCAGCGCTGACCGAAACCTGACGTCACGCGTGAAGGCGAGCGAACCCTCGGACCGAACACCCGGCGATACTTCTCCCGCACAAGGAGCGGCACAGGACATCGGCTGCTGAACACGCGCGCAAGGCCTGGCGGTCACCGACGAACGCGAACGATGACCTCCGACTCTGGTCCCTTCCCGGCGTCTGCGCTGGACTGGACCGTGATGCGACGAGACGGGGGATGATCAGTCGTGGAGCGGTTCAACCGGATGTTTCCCAGCGGCAGCGAGGCGATGGCGGATCTGGCGGCCTTTCCCCTGGTCGAAGCGCTCTTCGGTCGACGTTCCCGGCGCTTCGCCCTGGGCGACGAGATCCCGGACGGCCCCCTCGCCTACCGCTCCCGGCACGAACCCCGCTCGCTCACCGAGTTCGAGCGGATGCTCGTGCTGAGCGCGATGGGCGGAACGACGGGCTGGCACTACTCGATCACCCGGCACGCCCGCTACGCACCGCACGTCTCCAACTACGCCGGAGGAGCCGCTGGTCGCACCTTTCCCTCCGCGGCCGGGTTCCACACCGCCGAGCTGTTCTTCACCGACGACTCGGGCGTCTACTTCTTCCCCACCCGCGATGCCGGCGCGCTCGTCGACCCGGCGGTCGAGGAGGTCACACCGGAGCTGATGGTCGAGCGCCACCGCGTGCAGTCACAACAGCTTTCGACCAGCAGGCTCTACCTGCCCGCCGAGGAGCCCTACCTCGAAGGGCACAACACCTGGTGCGTCAACGTTCCCGGTTCGCTGCTGGTCATCCCGGTGGCCGACCTGGCGCAGCACCTGATCGCCGTGCTGTGCTTCTTCGTGCAGAACGGTTACGCGGTCTACGACGACATCAACAACCGCACGATCCCCGGCCTCGACGAGTTCAGCGGGCTGGTCGACGTCGACCAGCCGTTCCCCCTGACCTTCACCGAGCAGTACGCGCTCACCGAAGCCACGGCCGAGCTCGCGACCGCCTGCTACGCGGGTGTGCTCATGCTGCAGGCGATGGGGCTCGGCGGATGGATGTTCGACGGGATCGACCGGTTCTCGATGCTCGGCGCCTCCGGCAACCCCGACGTACCGGGCCTCGGATTCCGCTACGACGAGGACGAGCGCTGGTCGACGCCCAACCCCACCGGTCGGGAGGGCGTCTTCGAGGCCTACTGCCCACCCCACCACCACGACATGGGGGCAGCGGTGGACGCCTTCGCCGAGCGCAAGTTCGGTCCCGGGGGCCCGTTCCACCGGGACACGCCGGGCGCCTGGACCGACAGCCCCGGGTTCCGCGCGAGCGCCCAGGTCCACGACGAAGCGTTCAGGGCCTGCGTCGCGCTCCAGGCCCAGTACATCTTCGACAGCTTCGGCAAGTTCCCCGCAACGGTGCCGACGGTGTTCATCCTCAACTACGTCCAAGCCCACCACCTCGACCTGGACTTCTACGACCACTTCTTCAAACCGGGCGCCTACCTGCGCACGCACGCCACGCACATGGACACCTGGCACGACCGCGAAACCCGCTGATGGGCGGAGCTCGCGCTGGGCTGCACCGCCGATACCCCACCAGGGCCACCCCTGGTCGGTCGAGCACGCACGGGCCGCTCCCGCTCGCGGCGTTGTCCGGTCCGCCCCGATTCGGATGCGCCTCCCCCCGGCCGCAGCCGACCATCACCCCGATGGAGCACTCCCGGGCAGTGCGGCCGGGTGCGTAGGATCGCTGACCGCGATCGCGATCTTCCAGGGGGGAACGATGCCAGAGCGCCGGTTCGGCGAGCACCTCGACGGGTCCGCTGATTCGAGCGGATCCCGTGATGCCAACCAGCCTTCGAAGGACGAGGTCGACATCTCGGTGCCGAACCCGGCGCGCATCTACGACTACGGCCTGGGCGGCGACCACAACTTCGCCTCCGACCGGGAGGCGTTCCACAAGCTGCTCGAGGTCGATCCCGACTCGCGGACCGTCGTGCGCTCCAACCGCGCTTTCCTCCGTCGTGCCGTGCGCTTCTGCCTGGAACGCGGCATCACCCAGTTCCTCGACCTCGGTTCGGGCGTCCCGACCGTGGGCAACGTCCACGACGCCGCCCACGAGATGAACCCCGACGCCCGGGTGGTCTACGTGGACAACGAACCGATCGCCGCCGCGCACACCCGGCGCCTGCTCCAGGACCAGCCCCACACGGCGATCATCCAGGAGGATCTCCGCGATCCCGAAGCCGTGCTCAACGCGCCGGAGACCGCGGATCTGCTCGACTTCTCGCAGCCGGTCGGGTTGATGATGGCCGCGGTGCTGCACTGGGTCGGCGACGACGTCACCGAGCTGCTCGCCCGGTACCGCCGCGCGCTCGGCCCCGGCAGCGCTCTCGCGATCAGCCACCTCACCGACGAGGACCTGCCGGAGCAGATGCGCGAAGTCGAAGCGATCTTCGCCGACACGAGCGTCCCGGTCACCTACCGGCCACGCTCCCAGGCCCCCGAGCTGATCACCGGATTCGACATCGTCGAACCCGGAGCCGTGTACTGCTCGGAGTGGCGCTCAGAACCCCACGAATCCCTCGCCCAACCCGAGCGGACCAAGATCTGGGCCGCAGTCGGCATCAAGAGCTGACCCCCGCGACCACTGCGCTTGGCCGCGAACGGGGAGGAATGACGAGGCCAGGTGCCGTGGCTTTCCTTCGTGCCTGATCCGCGGTGGAGATCCGACGACGCCGCCCGCCGTTAGTCCAGGCCGCGGTGGATCGTGGGGGCGTCCTCTTCGAGCACGCGCTCGAAGGTGTCCGGGACGTCGCTCCGGTGGTGTTCGGCGTCGGGTCGGTGCCCGGTTCCACCGCTGCGGGGTTCGGGATCGGCTGACTCATCCGGTGTCACGGCGGTCATCGTCGTTCTCCGTTGCGGGTGTGCTCGGTGAGGACGCGGTGCACGAGGCGTGCGGCCGTGCGCGCGGTGCGGGAGTCGATGTCCAGGTCCGGGTTGAGCTCGGCGACGTCGCACAGCGCGAGCTTGCCGCTGGCCACGACCCTGCGGCAGACGTGCTCGACGGTCTCCACGGGAACGCCGAACGCGGCCGGGGCGCTCACCCCCGGTGCTGCCGAAGCCGGCAGGACGTCCAGATCGATGGTGAGGTGGACCAGGTCGCAGCGGTTCAGGAAGTCGTCCAGGAAACCGTCGACCAGCGGCCGATCGATCACCCCGCAGCGGTCGTCGGTGAGGTGGCGGACACCGAGCGAGTCGGCGGTGGCGAACAGTCCGGCCGTGTTGCTCGGCTGGCTGATCCCCAGCACCGCGTAGCGGAAGTCCGCTCCCCTGGCGCGTTCTCGTTCGGCCATCTGCCGGAACGGGGTTCCCGAGCTCGGAACCGGATCGGCGCGCAGGTCGAAGTGCGCGTCGAGGTTGAGCACACCGATGAGGGCGCCTCGCGCCACCGGCTTCGAGTTCACCAGGCCCAGGTAGCTGCCGAAGGCCACCTCGTGCCCGCCGCCGAAGACCACCGGGAGGTGACCGGCGTCGAGCAGACCGGTCACCACGCGCCCGAGTTCGCGCTGCCCCGACTCCAGGTCACCATCGGTGACCTCGACGTCACCGGCGTCGAAGGCGCGCTGCGGGAACGGCAGCGCCATCGAGGCGAGAGCGCCGCGCAGCGCCTCGGGACCCCGCGCGGCGCCCCGACGCCCCTTGTTGCGGCGCACGCCCTCGTCGCTGCGGAAGCCCACGAAGGCGCACGCCCCGGGTTCCGCGGTGCCGTCCCACCGCTGCACGACGTGGTGCCAGCGGAGGTGTTCATCGCCCGGACCGTCGTCGCGACCGGTCCACCCCGGCAACGACCTGCTCGCGGTGCCCTGCATGGCCGAATCTCCGTTCCATCGTGAGTGGTTCGTGGTCCGGGTGCCCGGGCGGGGCTCGTGCCAGTGCCGCCCGGGCGCCCGAGTCCGATCAGCTGTCCAGCGTCGGGATGTGGATGCCCCGGTCCCGCGCGACCGAGGCCGCGCGCTCGTAACCGGCGTCGGTGTGGCGCAGCACGCCCATGGCCGGGTCGTTGGTCAGCACGCGGGCGAGCTTCTGCGCGGCGAGATCCGTTCCGTCGGCGATGCAGACCTGCCCGGCGTGCACGGAACGCCCCATGCCGACACCACCGCCGTGGTGCAGCGACACCCACGAGGCACCGGAGGAGGTGTTGACCAGCGCGTTGAGCAGCGGCCAGTCGGCGATCGCGTCGGATCCGTCCGCCATGGACTCGGTTTCGCGGTACGGCGAGGCGACGGAACCGGAATCGAGGTGGTCGCGGCCGATGGCGACCGGCGCCGACAGCTCCCCGGAGGCGACCATCTCGTTGAACCTCAGCCCGGCGAGGTGGCGCTCGCCGTAACCCAGCCAGCAGATCCGCGCGGGCAGCCCCTCGAACTGCACCCGCTCACCGGCCAAGGTGATCCACCGGCGCAGGTGGTCGTTGTCCGGGAAGAGCTCCAGGATCGCCTTGTCCGTGGCGGCGATGTCGGCGGGATCGCCGGAGAGCGCGGCCCACCGGAACGGGCCGAGCCCCTCCTCGAAGAGGGGGCGGATGTGGGCGGGCACGAACCCCGGGAAGTCGAAAGCCCGCGCGTACCCGGCCTTGCGAGCCTCATCGCGGATCGAGTTGCCGTAGTCGAAGACCTCCGCGCCCTTGTCGAGGAACCCGACCATCGCCTCCACGTGCCGGGCCATGCTGGTGCGGGCGCGTTCGGTGAACCCGGCGGGGTCCCGCTGCGCCTCCGCCTGCCAGCTGTCGAGCTCGACGCCCAGCGGCAGGTAGGACAGCGGGTCGTGCGCCGAGGTCTGATCGGTGACGATGTCGATGGGCACGTCCATGGCCAGCAGCTGCGGGAAGATCTCCGCAGCGTTGCCGCGCAGGCCGATCGACAGCGGCTCGCGCGCGTCCCGAGCGCGGCGGGCGAGTTCCACGGCCTGCTCGACGTCGGCGGCCTCGACGTCGAGGTAGCGGTGATCGATGCGGCGCCGGATGCGCTGGGGATCGCAGTCCACGCAGATCGCCACGCCGTCGTTCATCGTGACGGCCAGCGGCTGCGCGCCGCCCATGCCGCCGAGGCCCGCGGTCAGCGTGATCGTGCCCGCCAGGGTCCCCCCGAACCGCTTTCGCGCGACCGCGCCGAAGGTTTCGTAGGTGCCCTGCAGGATTCCCTGGCTGCCGATGTAGATCCAGGAACCCGCGGTCATCTGCCCGTACATCATCAGGCCCTCGGCCTCCAACCGGCGGAACTCCTCCCAGTTGGCCCAGTCGCCCACGAGGTTCGAGTTCGCGATCAGCACTCGCGGGGCCCACTCGTGCGTGCGCAGCACGCCCACCGGCTTGCCGGACTGCACCAGGAGGGTCTCGTCGTCGGCCAGCGTCCGCAACGACTCGACGATCGCGTCGAAGGCCGCCCAGCTGCGCGCAGCCTTCCCGGTACCGCCGTAGACGACGAGGGAGTCCGGGTTCTCGGCCACCTCGGGATCGAGGTTGTTCATCAACATCCGCAGCGCTCCCTCCTGCTGCCACCCGCGGCAGCTGGGGGTCGTGCCGCGCGGGGCGCTGACGGGCCGGGCGCCTTCGGTCGGGTGATCGCTGGTCATGGGGAACTCCGAAGTCGAAGCGAACTGGTGACGAGGTCATGCAAACCCGGCGTCTGATCGACGGCCAAGACCGGGGAGCGACATTCTCGGATCCGAGACCGGTCCCGAGCGGCCTCGCACGACGAGTGGTCCACACCGGATAAACTGGCCGTCTGCTTTCGGCAATGATCGACGGACGGGACGGTGATCGGCGTGGCCATCGACGCGCAGGACGTCGCCGCGCTGTTCGGAGCGAGCCGCCGCGAATCGGCGCCCGCCTACCGCCGTCTGAAGAACGTGATCACCGAGCAGATCGGCACCGGCCGGTGGCCCGAGGGCGAGCTGCTGCCCTCGGAGAACCAGCTCGTCGACTCGCTGGGGTTGTCGCGCATGACGATCAACCGGGCGCTGCGCGAGCTGAGCTCGGACGGGCTCCTCGTGCGGATGCCCGGTGTGGGGACCTTCGTGGCCGAGCGCAGGAGCAGTTCGGCCCTCTACGGGGTGCGCAACATCGCCGAGGAGGTCAGCAGGCGAGGACGCCGGCACCGCACGGATGTCGTGTTCGTGCGGGAGGAGCCCGCGGACCGGCGCGCGCACCGGATGTTCGGCATCCCCGAGGGCAGCCCGATCTTCCACTCGCGCGTGGTCCACTTCGAGGACGACAGCGCCATCCAGCTCGAGGATCGCCACGTCCACCCCGACCTCGCCCCGGAGTACCTGCAGCAGGACTTCACCGAGCGCACGCCCAACGACTACCTCTCCCGGATCGCTCCGCTGGGCAAGGGCGAGCACATCGTCGAGGCGGTGCTGGGCACCGCTGAGGACTGCGCCTCGCTCGGCATCGGCGAGGCCGAGCCGTGCCTGCTGATCCACCGCCGCACCTGGTCGGAGGGACAGCTCGTCAGCGCGGCTCGGCTGCTGCACCCCGGTTCGCGCTTCCGCTTGGAAGGCACCTTCGACTCCGTGTGAGCCTCAGGCCGTCGGCGCGCGCCCGTGCAGGCTGACCGTGAGCTTCGCCGCTCCTCGGCGGAGGACTTCGCCGACCTCGTGCGGGTCGCGGTCACCGCAACGCCGGGACCAGGTCGTGCTCAACGCGGCCACCGGCCTGCCTTGGTGGTCGTGGGCCGCCACTCCGACCGACCGCAGGCCTACCGAGACGAGCTCGACCTCCTCCGACCAGCCGCGACGGCGGTCCCGGTCGAGGATCCTGCGCAGGTCGCGCAGGCAGCGCGGGCCGCCGCCGGTGCGGGAGACGAAGGCACCGGGGCGGGAGAACAGGGCCGCCAGCTGCGCGTCGGAGGTGCCGGCCAGCAGCGCCCGGCCGTTGGCGGTCAGGTGCGAGGGCAACCGGACTCCGACATCGGTGATGAGCGCGACGTCCGCGGACGGACCCGACGCGGGGCGCTCCTTGAGCAGGTACACGGTCTCGGTCCCGTGCAGGATCCCGAGGTGCACCGTCTGGCCGAGGCTGCGGGCCAGGCGCTCCAGGATCGGCTGGGCGAGCCGCTCCAGCGGCTCCTGCCGCAGGTAGGCCGATCCGATCTCGAACGACGAGACCCCGAGGCCGTAGGCCTTCTCGCTGGGCACGTAGACGACGAAACCGCGATCTTCCAGGACCGACAGGATGTGGTAGACCGACGAGCGCGGCAGCCCGAGGTCGCGAACCAGCGCCGATGCGCGCACGGGCCCGGGCCGCTGGGCGAGTCGGACCAGGATGTCCAGCGCACGGCCGACCGCCGGCGAGGTGCTCGATTCCGTTCCCACGGATCTGCCTCCACCCCTTGACGCAAATGTATATACAGCACTATACCTATCGCGTCGTTCGTGAGCGTGTGACGCGGCACAAGCCGATGGACGCTGCGGATGCCCACCCACATCCAGCCGCCAGCTAAGGGAACAATGTCGTTCCCGAGGGAGGACATGGTGAAAGAACGCACGGCGGCGCTGAGTCGAGGCCTCAACGCACGGCACATCCGCTTCATCGCGCTCGGCTCGGCCATCGGCACCGGGCTGTTCTACGGATCGTCGGAATCCATCGGCCAAGCGGGGCCGTCAGTGCTGCTGGCCTACCTGATCGGCGGCGCGGCGGTGTTCATGGTGCTGCGCGCGCTCGGCGAGATGGCCGTCGACGACCCGGTGCCGGGTTCGTTCGGCGAGTACGCGAGCAGGCACCTCGGTCGCCTGCCCGGGTTCCTGACGGGATGGACCTACGCCTTCGAGATGATCATCGTCTGCATCGCGGACGTCACCGCGCTGGGCGTCTACATGGGGTTCTGGTTCCCCGACGTGCCGAGGTGGATCTGGGTGCTGGCAACCCTGTTCATCATCGGCGCGGCCAACCTGCTCACCGTCAAGGTCTTCGGCGAGCTCGAGTTCTGGTTCAGCCTCGCCAAGGTCGGCGCGATCATCGCGATGATCCTCGGCGGGATCGCCGTGCTGGTCTTCGGCTTCACCGGCGATCACGGCGCGGGCGTGAGCAACCTGTGGTCGAACGGCGGGTTCTTCCCGATGGGCTTCGAGGGCTTCGTGCTCTCGTTCGCGGTCGTCATGTTCGCCTTCGGCGGCACCGAGATCATCGGCGTCAGCGCCGGTGAGGCCGCCGACCCGCACAAGACGATCCCCCGCGCGGTCAACACCGTTCCGGTGCGCGTGCTGCTGTTCTACGTGCTGACGCTCGCGGTGATCATGTCGATCGCCCCGTGGCAGACGATCGGCTCTTCCGGCAGCCCCTTCGTGCAGATCTTCGAGGACCTGGGGCTGAGCTCGGCGGCGAGCGTTCTCAACGTCGTCGTGATCACCGCCGCGCTGTCGGCGATCAACAGCGACATCTTCGGCGCGGGCCGGATGCTCTACGGCATGGCCCAGCGCGGGCAGGCACCGGCGATCATGCGTCAGGTCTCCCGCAACGGCGTGCCCTGGATGACCGTGGTCATCATGACCGGCGCGCTGCTGGTCGGCGTGGTGCTCAACTACCTCGTGCCGGAGAACGTCTTCGAGATCATCGCCTCGATCGCCACGTTCGCGACCGTGTGGGTCTGGCTGATGATCTCACTCTCGCAGTACCGGGCGCGCCGGGCGATGAGCCCCGAGCGGGCGGCCGCGCTGCGCTTCCCGGCGCCGTTCTGGCCGTACGCCCAGATCATCACGATCGCCTTCCTGGTGTTCGTGTTCGTCGTGCTGGCCTTCTCGTCCGACACCCGCATCGCGCTCTACGTCGGCGCGGCGTGGATCGCGCTGCTCTCGCTCCTGTACCGGCTTCGCGTCCGGAACGACGACGAGGCCGCGCTGGACGCCGAACGGCTCAGCTCGCCCACCGCCGGCTGAGCGACTCCCGTCCCCGCGGACGGGAACTCCCCTCCCGTCACCGCCGCGCGCACCCTGCGCGCGGCGGGATCCCACCCTGCCTCGGCACCCGTTGCGCCGAGGAATCACTCGTGAGGAAGAAGGTGCGCGCATGACTGCGCAGAAGACGACCGAAACCGCGTCCGAGGACACCACGTCGCCCGTCCAGGTGGGCGTGGGCGCGGTCGGAGCGGCCGACGTGGTGCGCGTCGCCCGCGACGGTGCCGCTGTGGAGCTCACCGACGACGCGCTGCGAGCGATCGCGGCCAGCCGCGTTCGGATCGAGAGCCTGGCCGAGGAGCCCAAGCCCGTCTACGGCGTCTCCACCGGTTTCGGCGCGCTGGCGACCCGGCACATCCCGACCGAACTCCGCCGACAGCTGCAGAAGAGCCTCGTGCGCTCGCACGCGGCCGGGACCGGCGCGGAGGTGGAGCGCGAGGTCATCCGCGCGTTGATGCTGCTTCGACTGTCCACGTTGGCCACCGGCCGCACCGGCGTCCGCCCGGAGGTCGCCGTCGCCTACGCCGCGCTGCTGTCGGCCGGGATCACCCCGGTCGTCCACGAGTACGGCAGCCTCGGTTGCTCCGGCGACCTCGCCCCGCTCGCGCACGTCGCGCTGGCACTGATGGGCGAGGGGACGGTCCGCGACGCCGAGGGCCGGTCGATGCCGGCTGCGGAAGCGCTCGCCGCGGCCGGCATCGCCCCGGTGGAGCTCGCCGAGAAGGAGGGCCTCGCGCTCATCAACGGCACCGACGGCATGCTCGGCCAGCTCGTGCTGGCCTGCCGCGACCTGCGCAACCTCCTCCGGCTCGCCGACATCACCGCCGCGATGAGCGTGGAAGCGCAGCTGGGCACCGACCGTGTCTTCGCGGCCGACCTGCAGGAACTGCGCCCGCACCGAGGCCAGGCCAGCGCGGCGGCCAACATGCGGCTGCTGCTGGCGGACTCCGGCATCGTGGCCAGCCACGCCGGCCCCGACTGCACCCGCGTGCAAGACGCCTACTCGCTGCGCTGCGCGCCCCAGGTCGCCGGCGGCGCCCGCGACACCCTCGCCCACGCCGAGGCCGTGGCGGACACCGAACTGGCCAGCGCCATCGACAACCCCGTGGTCACCACCGACGGCCGCGTCGAGTCCAACGGCAACTTCCACGGCGCGCCGGTGGCCTACGTGCTGGACTTCCTCGCCATCGTCGCGGCCGACCTGGCCAGCATCAGCGAGCGGCGCACCGACCGGTTCCTGGACCCCGCCCGCAACCACGGGCTGACCGCTTTCCTGGCCGACGACCCCGGCGTGGACAGCGGCCACATGATCGCCCAGTACACCCAGGCGGCCATCGTCTCCGAGCTCAAGCGGCTGGCGGTACCGGCGAGCTCAGACTCGATCCCCTCCTCCGCGATGCAGGAGGACCACGTCTCCATGGGCTGGTCCGCGGCGCGCAAGCTCCGCCGCGCGGTGGACGGGCTCACGCGCGTTCTGGCGATCGAGGCGCTGACCGCGGCCCGCGCGCTGGACATGAGGGAACCCCTGTTCCCCTCCCCCGCGACGGCGGCCGTGCGCGACCGCATCCGCCGCGAGGTCGCCGGTCCCGGCACCGACCGGCACCTCGCGCCCGAGATCGAGGCCGCGGTCGAGCTGTGCCGCACCGGCGAGCTGGTCGCCGCCGCCGAGGAGGTCGTCGGCCCGCTGGCCTGAGGCTGACGCGGGGACCGTGCCGCGCACGGTCCCCGCGATCACGGCCCGGTACGAGCACGGACCCGGTTCGGCGGCAGTGACGTCACTTCGTTCGCAGCGCAGCCGAGCGGGACACCGGGCTCTCGGCCTCGGCGGTGTTTGAGGCGCACCGGCCACGGCAACCCGAGTACGGCCCCCTTTTTCGCGAGCGCTCGGGGAGGACTGGCGTGGACACTCGGACTCCGCTCGCCCTGGTGACCGGCGCATCGACCGGTATCGGCCGGGAGCTGGCGCGATGCCTCGCGCAGGACGGCCACGACCTCCTGCTGACCGCGGAGAACGCCCGGGTGCACGACGCCGCGCGCGAGATGGAGCGGATCGGCGCGAACGTGGAGACCGTGCAAATCGACCTCACCGAGCGCGGTGGCGTCGAAGAACTCGCCGGGCGAGCCGCTGCGACCGGGCGGCCGATCGACGTGCTGGTGCTCAACGCCGGCGTCGGCTCCGGCGGGCCCTTCGCAGGCGAGACCGCCCTCGACGACCAGTTGCGAGTGGTCGACCTCAACGTGCGCTCCACGGTGCACCTGGCGAAGCTGCTCATCCCCGGGATGGTCGAACAGCACCACGGCCGCGTGCTGTTCACCTCCTCGATCGCGGCGACCGCACCCGGCCCCTTCCTCTCCGTCTACAACGCCTCAAAGGCGTTTGTGCAGTCCTTCGCGCAGGCGCTGCGCGAGGAGCTGCGCGGCACCGGCGTGACCGTCACCTCGCTGCTACCCGGGCCGACCGCTACCGAGTTCTTCACCCGAGCCCGGATGCAGGACACCAGGATCGGAGCCGGCCCCAAGGACAGCGCGGTGACCGTCGCACGTCAGGGCTACGCCGCGATGGTCAACGGTCGCGACTCCGTCGTCGCCGGCTCGCGCAGCAACCGGGTGCAGGTCGCGATCTCGCGGCTGATGCCCGAACGCCTGATGGCCGCGGCTCACCGCCGGATGAGCGCCCCGGGCACCGCCAGGTCATGACCGCACCGGCCGAGAAGGGGCTCGATCATGGCCGCACCGGCGAACGTCTCGCAGCAGAAGCTGCTGGCGATCTACCTCAACGACCACCTCGCCGGCGCCACCGGTGGCGTGGAGCTGGCCGCTCGCGCCGCGCGTGCCAACCGGGGACGCACGCCCGGCATCTCGGCGCGCATCAGGGCGCTGACCGAGGAAGTCCGCGCAGATCGCCGAAGCCTGCGGCAGATTATGACCGCGCTCGGCGTGAAAACCGCGCACCACAAGGTGTTCGCGGCGTGGGTGGGTGAGAAGGCCGGCCGGTTCAAGCTGAACGCCGGAGTGTTCCGGCGCTCCCCGCTCAGCGCGTTGATCGAGGTCGAAGCCCTCCTCTTGGCGGTGCAGGGAAAGGCTCGCGGTTGGCGCACCCTCCTCGCGGCTGCCGAACGGCAACCAGGCCTCGACGCGCAACACCTGCGCACGCTGCTCGATCGCGCCCAGCAGCAGCTCACCGAGCTCGAGGACCTCCACCACGAGGTGGCCACGCAGGTGTTCGGCGCGCGCGGACACCGACCGGCCTGACAACACCGCGGACGCGCCCGTCCAGGTCATCGCCCCGCTGCTGCGACATCCGGACGTCGACGTTCCGGGCGCTCGGCACCTGTTTCCCGACCACTCGGCGCGGTCCACTGGGGACTCCCCCTTCCGGGGTGAGCGAAGTGCACCGCCCGCCCAGCGGGTTCGCCTCGGCGGAGCTCGGGTACCCGGGGCGCACAGACGCCGTGGAGGACGCATGACCATCGAACTGCCGAGCACCGACCAGGCGACCACCGGCGAAGGCGAGGTCTACTTCGTCGGCAACGCCACGACGGTGATCCGCTACAACGGATTCTCGATCCTCACCGACCCCGCCTTCCTGCACGCGGGCGACCACGTGCACCTCGGCCACGGCGCCTACGCTCGCCGCGAGGTCGAACCAGCCTGCCAGATCGCCGATCTGCCCCCGATCGACCTCGTCGTGCTGTCCCACCACCACGGCGACCACTTCGACGACGTCGCGGCCCAGGAACTCGACAAGGACCTCCCCATCATCACCAACCACCACGCGGTCCCCCTGCTCCGGGAGCAGGGCTTCTCCCGCGGGCATCCCCTCGACACCTGGGAGTCGCAGGACGTCGTGCGCGGTGACGCCCGGCTCAGGGTGACGTCGATGCCGGGCAAGCACGCCCCCGATCACGTCGCGCAGCTGCTTCCGCCGGTGATGGGCAGCATCCTCGACTTCAGCACCGGCGGGCAGCACCAGTTCCGCCTGTACATCAGCGGTGACACCTTGCTCCACGACCGGCTGCACGACATCCCGCGCTGGTTCCCCGACATCGACCTCGCGCTCATCCACGCCGGTGGCACCACGCTGCTGGGAACGGTCGTCACCATGACCGGGGAACAGGCGGTGCGCGCGGTCGAGATCATCGGCCCCTCGACGGCGATTCCCATTCACTACAACGACTTCTCGGTCTTCCGGTCCGGCCTCGACGACTTCCGCGAGGCGGCGTCCCGAGCGCAGGTCGGCACCGAGTTCCACTACCTCGCCCACGGAGAGAGATACCTCTTCCACAGCAACCGCGCGAGCGCTCCCGTGAGCCGCTGAGGAGCCCGGCTCCGCACGCGCGTGGAGCGGCGTCGGTACCGCCCACTTCGGACGGAACGTCAGAGCCGGCGTCGCCGCGACACCGCGGCAGCCGCCAACGCGGCCGCACCGACGACCGCGAGAGCCAGGGAACCGTGACGTTGTGACGCCCACAGCTGCCAACTGCGGTTCTTCGACCTCTCGTCGAACACGCCTCGAGCCCCGTAGTCCCGGCCCGAAACGCCGTCGGCGGGAGCCCACAGGTTCGCGGGCCGGTCGGGATCGGAGAGCACGTCCGCCTGCTGGGCCTCACATCCGTTGCGCGCGAGGTAGCGGTCCACGACGCCCGGCGCGACGGCGTTGGCGATCAAGGTGCCCACCGTGCTGCCCCCGCACCAGTGCTCACGACGACGAGGGTGATCGGCCGCGTGCACCACGGCCCGGGCCGCCACCTCCGGCTGGAAGATCGGCGGCAGCGGCTGGGGGTGCTTCGGCAACCGGGACAGCACCCACGAGAACTGCGGCGTGTTCACGGCGGGAAGCTGCACCATCGTCACCCGAACACCACTGCGGTCGTGCAGCAGCTCGCACCGCAGCGATTCGTGGAAACCTTGGACGGCGTGCTTGGAAGCGCAGTAGGCCGACTGCAGCGGAACTCCCCGGTACGCCAACGCCGAACCCACCTGCACGATCGTTCCTCGATCGCGCGGACGCATCCGCTCCAGCGCCGCGTTCGTCCCGTGGACGAACCCGAGGAGGTCCACCTCCACGACACGGCGGAACTCCTCCGGAGCGATCTGCGAGAACGGTGCGAACACCGAGGTGAACGCCGCGTTCACCCAGACGTCGATCGGGCCCAGGCGTTCCTCGACCTCGTCGGCGGCGTCGCTGACCTGCTCATCATCAGCGACGTCGACCTGCAGGGGCAACGCTTCGCATCCGGCGTCCCGGGCCTCCTTCGCGGCGGCCTCCAAACCTGCCCTGCCCCGGGCCAGCAAGGCCACGCCCCGAGCGCGCCGAGCGTATTCGCGGACCACCGCCCGCCCCACACCACCGCTCGCGCCCGTGATCACGACGACCTGCGACCGCGCTGCGTTTCGCACTCCCGGACCACCTTCCTGCCGTCGAGGGTGGAGCCACGATCGACCCCCTCGCGCTCAGCGCGCTGATCGACCCCTTCCACTCGGGGCTACCCGCGAGAACCGTCACCGCAACCCGGTGCCGGCAGGAGCGGTCGGCGCGAGAGGGTGCCGGTCGGCCGATCTCGGGACGGGGGTTTGCAGCCATCTCCGCACCGGGTAGCTCGACGGCGTTCGGGAAAGGACGTCTTGGGAGGCGATCATGGACCGCGGTGCACGTGGCGAACGTGAGCAGACTCCGGCAGAAGGTGAGCCGACGACGCAGAACCCCACCGCCGGATCGGACGACGACACGTCCTACGACGAGGGAACCGGTGACCAGGTCAGGTCGGAGGCGGAGGAAACGGAAGCAACCGAGGAATCCGGGGGCAAGGCGACCCACCACTTGCCGGCGGACATCCCACCGGGCGAGCTCCCGGAGCGGTGAGCACCGCCTGCCCTGGTGATCGCTCCAGGACGCGGTCAGCTGGGCGAGCGCGAGCGTCCGGGCGTCCTCATCGCTGCCGTCCGGACAGCGCGTCCCGCATCCGGTCGATCATGCCGGCCCCCGGGTCGAGGAGCATGTTCACCGGCGGGGTGTCCGGCGCCGATGGGTGAGGGCGCGTGGGGGCACGTTCCTTCGCCTCGAGAATCTTGCCTCCCAGGTCTTGGAGCTCCTGCACCGTGCACGCCGCTTGAAGACGGGGGAACAAGCCGCGCTCCTCTTCTTCGACGTGGTGGCGGATGTCTCGCGCGAGCTTGAAGACCTTCTGGTCGAAGTTCGCGTCCGAGACCTCAAGCCGCTCGAGCTCCTTCATGAGCTTCTCGGCCTCGGCGTGCTCCTCGATCTCGTGGTCGGCCAGCTCATCGCCGCCCGGCAGGTGCGTGCGCGCGGCTGGGTAGAGGTACTGCTCCTCGGCGACCGAATGCCGAACCAGCTCGGTGATGATGTGATCGACGAGGTCACGGCGCTGCTTCTCGGAAAGACCACCGTTCTCGTACTTCTCGAACGCCGAGTCCACTGCCCGGTGGTCATCGGTCAGGACGGCGACGAGATCGCCCTCGTGCGTTCGTGCCATGGCGCGCACCGCTCCCTTCGGTCATGCAGGTCGTCGCGCAGAAGCGCACTTCGAGGCTGCCCAACAGCGGCAGATCGCCAAACGCCCCGGTGCTGGGCACAGCTGGGGAATCGTCGCGAAAGCTCGTCCACGACCCTCGACTGGAACGGTGCACGGGTTGATCGGGTCGATCTCGGGTAACCGGTGCGGGAGGACGGGACGCTCCGCGCGAAACCCGCTGTGAGGTCCCAGGAGGACGAGGCGACCCGTACCGACCTTACGGAGGCTCCCATGCTCACGCGAGGCGACGCGAAGGCCACTCCCACGAATTCCGCACCCGGTATCGGGCTCGTGCTGGGAGCCGGAGGGGTGTTGGGAGCGTGTTGGAGCATAGGCGCGTTGCGCGCCCTGGAAACCGCGGGTCACTGCGATCCTCGCGACTGTGACACGATCGTGGGCACTTCATCCGGTGCGGTGCTCTCCGCGATGCTGGTCTGCGGCATCGGCGCCCAGGACCTCGACACCAGCCAGCGCTGCCCTGACGAAGGAGTCCTGGCCGAACACGGGTTCAACTGCGCCAACCCCTTGCTGCTGCGCAGTCCGCTGAGCTTTCCCGGGCTGGGCTCACCGAGGTTGCTGGCGCGATGCCTGGCCAACCCCCTCGGAGCGCCCCTCCTGCACTGGTGCACCGCACTGGCGCCGTGCGGCCGCGGCTCGCTGGGGGCACTTCATGAGCTCGTGGAGCACATCGCCGGCTCGCGAGGCACTGGTTCGCCTCTGAACGTGGTCGCGACCGACTACGACAGCGGACGGCGAGAGGTCTTCCGCCCGGGAACCGATGACGCTCCGTCCCTCGCCGAGGCCGTCGTCGCCTCTTGCTCGGTACCGGGGTTGTTCCCGCCGGTGACCGTCGCGGACCGGCGCTACGTCGACGGCGCGGTCGGCTCCAGCACGAACGCCGACCTGCTCCTCGACGAGGGCGTGGACACCGCCGTCGTGGTGGCGCCGATGGCCGCGAACTCGCTCGACCGTCCGCTGTCGCCGGTGACCCACGCCGAACGGCTCCTCCGCAGAAGGGTGACGAGCCGACTCACCGCCGAGGTCGCCCAGCTGGAGGAAGCCGGAATCAGCACCACGGTGCTCGCCCCGACCGCCGAGGACCTCGCCGCCATCGGCGTCAACATGCTCAACTGCTCCCGCAGGTTATCGGTCATGGACACCGCGCTGCGCACGACCGGCCAGCAGTTGGAAGAGCGGCCACCTCGCATCCGAACCTCGATCTGAGCCACGTGCGGCCGGCCATCCCGTGCGCACGCGAGTCCTTGGTGGTCACCTGCTCAGGACCAGCAGCGTGACGTCGTCACCGGATGACGCCGAGGTCATCAGCTGGTTCATCACCGCAGAGCAGACGTCGCTCGCGGATGCGCAGAGGACCGATTCGCACAGGGCCTTCAGCCCGATGTCGATCGGCTGCTGGCGGCGTTCGATGAGCCCATCGGTGTAGAAGCACACCACCGACTCCGGCGGCACGTCGATCTCGGTCGAGCGACGCCGCCGCTTCGACACCGCGACGCCGACCGGTGGGTCGACCGCGGCGTCGACGACCTCGCCGCGCTCGCCGGGACGAGCCATCACCGGTGCCAGGTGCCCGGCGAGCGAGAACTCGAGTCGCGCCGCGTCCGGGTCGTAGACCGCGTAGCACACGGTGGCCATGGCGTCGGGCTCGAAGTGGGTGACCTTGCGGTCGAGCTTGTGCAGCACGCGTGCGGGGTCCTCGTCGTCGAGCGCGTAGGCCCGCAGCGCGCTGCGCAGCCGCCCCATGACCACGGCCGCCGACAGACCGTGCCCGACGACGTCACCCACGACGATCCCGACCCGCCCCGACGGAAGCCGGAAGACGTCGTACCAGTCACCGCCCACCCCGTTGTCCGCGCCGCCGACGTAGCGCCCGTCCATCGAAACGCCGGGGATCGCGGGCAACCTGCCGGGGAGCAGGCTGTGTTGCAACACGGTCGCCGCGATGCGCTCGGCCCGCGAAGCGCCCGCCTGGGAGACCGTGGCGATGCGGTCGGCGGCGACCTGGACCAGCCGTGCGTCCTCGTCGGCGAACTCGCGCTCGTTGAAGGAACCGACGCACAGCACTCCGATCGTGTCGCCGTCGGCGACCATGGGCGCGCCCACGAGCGAGCTGATGCCCTTGTCCCGCAGCGCTCGGCTGACCAGCAGCTCGTCGACCACGCGGTCGAAAACGCATGCCTCGCGGCCGGCCAGCACGGTGCCGGCGAAACCGTGTCCCACCGGCATCCGAACACCTTGCTTGACGTCGTCCTCGATGCCGACCGCTGCGGTGGCGATCAGCTCCTCGCCGTCGGCGTCGAGCAGCAGGACGGTCGCCATGTCCACGTCCAGGACATCGCGCACTCGCGCCAGGATTTCGCGCAGCAGTTCGTTGACATCCAGGTGTGCGAGCGAGGTGTCCGTGACCAGTTCGATGCGTCGCAAACGCTCCTCGGCGGAAGATTCCGCGGAAGCATGCATGTCGGCCAGCATAACCGTGGCGCGGCAGCGGTGTCCGCCCCACGGCGGGCGGTCTCTGTGCCAGCGCGGACCGCGGCCGCCACCATGGAGCGCAGGACTCCCGACATGACCGAGCACCAAGCTCCCTTCAGCGCGGTGACCGAGTGGTCGGGCCGCACGTCGTTCGCCACCGCGACCGGTGAGGTCGAACTGGTCAACGCGCCTCGACCGGGGGCGGTCCTGGACCAGGCGGTCGACGAACGACCTGACGTGCTGGTGCTCGACACCACGGCTGTCACGTTCCTGTCCTCCGCAGGCCTGGCAGTGCTCGTGCGCACTCACCGCAGCTCCTCGTCGCGAACAACCCGGCCACCCTGCGACCGATCCAGCTCATGGGGTTGGACCAGGAGTTCGAGGTCTTCGCCGACGGGGAAGGGGCATTCGTCGGCGCGGCGGGTTTGTGACCGGACGAGCCCGCCTACCCTGGAAGCGGGAACTCAGCCCGGACGATGAGGACACATCTATGGCACGCGCTCAACCAGGCGAGCCGGAGCCAGCTTCCGAGGAACGCGACGACCTCCGCCGCCATGGCGTGCGCGCAACCGCCGGGAACCTGCCGGTGCTGCGCGACGAAGTGGACGGGTGGGCCCGCGCCGCGGGGCTCGAAGACGGGATCGTCGAATCGTTGGCCTTGGCCACCTACGAGGCGATGGCCAACGCCGTCGAGCACGCCTACGGCGGCGCTTGCGGAGTTCTCGACGTGGACGCGGTCCTCAGTGGAACCGGGGTCGAGGTCGCCGTGACCGACCACGGCACTTGGCGCGCACCGGATGAGAGCGACGGTCAGCGCAGGCGCGGCCTGCCGCTGGTCGAGCGGCTCGCCGACGAGGCGGTGGTGACCTCCGGGGAGCACGGCACCCGGGTGCAGATGCGCTGGAGCACCTCGGAGCCGCGAAGCGACGCCGTGGCGCCGGCGGATGTTTGAGTCCGACGTGGACGGTGCGAGCGGTCCACCTCGGCCTCGTGGCCCGTTGATCACATCACCGCAGCGTGCGTCCGGTTCCTCGCCAGATCATCCCCTCGCGCGTGAGCGCGCGGGGGTCGAGCTGGTTGCGAGCGTCGACCAGGACCGGTGCCCGCATCACCTCGGCGACCTTCGCCCATTCCAGCACCGCGAACTCCGCCCAGTCGGTCAGCAGCACCACGACGTCAGCGTCCTCCGCGGCCAGGTACGGATCGGCGACGCACCGAATCCGCTCCACCTCGGACCGCTCCGCGCACGTCGGGTCGTAGCCGCGCAGTCGCGCGCCCAGGTCGGACAGCATCCGCGCCACCGCGAGGGCCGGTGAGTCGCGCAGGTCGCCCGTGCCCGCCTTGAACGTCAGACCGAGCAGACCGATCCGCGAGCCCGACACGTCACCGCCGCAGCAGTCCACCACCTTGCGCACCACCCGGGCCTGGTGGTGCGCGTTCGCGCGGACCGCGGCGCCCAGCAGCGGAAACCCCACGCCTGCGGAGTCGGCGGTGTGGAGCAGCGCTGCGGTGTCCTTCGGCAGGCAGGAACCTCCCCAGCCCGGCCCGGCGCTCAGGAACGACGGCGCGACCCGGTGATCGCGCTTCATCCCCTCGGTGACCACATCGATGTCACCGCCGGTGCGCTCGCACATCTCGGCGATGTCGTTGACGTAGGAGAGCTTGGTGGCCAGGAAGCCGTTGGCGGCGTACTTGACGAGCTCGGCGCTGACCGGGTCGATCAGCACCGCGCGCGCGTCCAGCCGGTCGTAGAGCGAGGCTACGCGCTCGGCCGCCTGCTGCTCCTCGGCACCGACCACGACGCGGGCCGGGTGCAGGAAGTCCTGGACCGCGAAGCCCTCGCGCAGGAACTCCGGATTGCTGACCACGGCTACGTCCTCGCGCCCCAACAACCGGGTGAGGCGCATCGCCGTTCCCACCGGCACGGTCGACTTGGTGACCACCACCGCTCCGCGCGGCAGCAGCTCGCGGACCTCCCCGGCGACGGTTTCCACGGCGCTGAGGTCGGCTGCCCCGTCGGCGCCCATCGGCGTGGGCAGGCACAGGAACACGATCTCGGCCGCGGCGACGGCCCGCGCGCTGTCCTGGGTGAAGCGCAGGGAGCCTGCGGCCACCCCCTCCGAGACGAGCTCGCCGAGGTCGGGCTCGCGGATCTCCACCTCACCCCGGGCCAACCTCGCGATCTTGTCCCCGTCGACGTCGCAGCAGGTCACGTCATGGCCGAGCCTGGCCAGGCACGCGCCCGTGGTGAGGCCGACGTAGCCGCAACCGATCACGACGACCCGTTCCGCATCCATCCGCTCCTCCTGCGAAAACCCCTCGTCGTCACAAGGTTTCGAGCTCCGCGAGCACCGGTGGTGGTCGGTCCTCCCGCAGCCGCGTCGCAGGTCCGCGCCGTGGCGAATCCCCACGCCGCTCGGTGTCGGCACCGATGCGCGGGTCCGCCCGGACGCACTCGATCACCCTCGCCACGTCCGCTCCGACCGCACGGCACAGTTCGGCCAGCTCGTGGAAGTACTCGCGCTCCACTTCGAGGAGCCCGTTGGTCGCGTGCAGCACCAGGTCGGCGCTGTCGAGGTCGCAGTGCAGCGGCGGCACGGGCACACCCGCCAGGACCACGTCGGCACGCACCAAGGCCTCGGCATCGTCGGCGCCGAGCACGGCGTAGTCGGCGCTCAGGAAGTCCTCCAGCGCAGAGCCTTCTCGCAGCAGCTGCGGGTGGCTCACCACCGGCCTGCCCAGCGCTGCCTGGAGATCCCGGGTGCACTCCCACGGCGGGAGCGCGCAGTTGATCACGGAGCCGCCCGGTGGGGCGGTGACCTCATCGGCGCCGCAGACGAACACGGCGTCGGGATCGGCCAACTCGCCGAAGCTCAGCGCACCGCTGCGGCGCAGGCTCCGCGCCAGCTCCTGCAGCCGCGGTTCGCTCGCCGACACCGCCGGGTCCGGGCGGGCGCAGCTCACCCGGAGACCGCTCCAGGCCAGTCCGGTGGCGACCGCGATGGCGGTCAGCCCGTCACCCAGCACGCGGGCGCGCAGTTCTCTCACGGCCATGACGACTCCTCCGAGTGGCACACGACGAGCTCGCGGACCTCGCAGCCGGCCGGCTGCCGCAGTGCGAACAGCACCGCTTCGGCCACGTGCTCGGGACGGTTGAGCTTGGCGTCCTGCGGTGGCTTGTACTGCTCGGGCCTGCCGTCGAAGAACGCGGTGCGCATGCCGCCCGGCACCAGCATCGTCACCCCGACCCGGCCGCTGAGCTCGGCGGCCAGCGCCCGGGACAGGCCGACGACGCCGAACTTCGAGGCGCAGTAGGCGGATGCGTCGGGCAAGCCCTTGAGCCCGAGAGTGGACGAGCAGGTGACCACCGTGCCCCGGCTCTCCTCGAGGTACGGCAAGGCGGCTCGCACGACGGCGGCCGTCCCCAGCAGGTTGACCTCCACCACGCGTTCCCAGTCCTCGGCGGGAACCGACTGCAGCGAACCGCAGGCATCGGTGCCCGCGGCGGTGAACACACCGTCGAGACCACCGGCTGTGTCGGCCATCTCGCGCACCGCTCGCTCGGCCGCGCGTCTGTCGGCCAGGTCGACCTGGGCGTGCTTCACCGGAGCCGAGGGCACCTCGCGGTCGAGGACCAGCGGGGTGCCACCGGCTGCGATCACCGCATCGACGACCGCCGCACCGAGGCCCGAAGCGCCTCCGGTGATCACGACATTACCCGGCCCGTTCATGGAGTTCCTCCCGATTGACGTCGAGTTCCAGCAGGTTCCGCAACATCCGCGTGGTCGAGTACCCGCCGACGAGCGGGACCCGGACGATTTCGCCGCCGTACTGCTCGACCACCTTCGCCTCGGGCAGCCGAGACGGTTCGTAGTCGCCGCCCTTGACCCACACGTCCGGTCTGATGGTGGCCAGCAGCTCGCACGGGGTCGTCTCCTCGAAGACCGCGACTGCGTCGACGGATTCGAGCGCCTCCAGCAGGCACTTGCGGTCCTCCACCCCCACCAGCGGGCGAGGAGCGCCCTTGAGCCTGCGCACCGAGGCGTCGGAGTTCAGGCAGACGACGAGGGCGTCGCCGAGCCGCCTGGCCTGGTTGAGCAGGTCGACGTGGCCCGGGTGGAGAAGGTCGAAGCAGCCACCTGCCGCGACGAGCCTGCCGCCGCGCTCCCGGACCCGCTCGACCACGTCCAGACCGTTCTCGGACACCGGTCGGTCGCCCGCGGTCCAGGCACCGGCGCCACCGGAAGCCACGAACCGGCTGGCCGCCAGCACCGCGTCGGCGACGGCGTCCGATGCGGTCTCGCCGCAGGCCAGCGCGAGGGCGACGGCGACGGCGAAAGCGTCCCCGGCGCCGCAGGTGTCGGTCGTGGTGTCCAGCTCCGGCGCTGCGACGAGCTCGCAGCTCGGTGCCAGCGCAGCGCCGCGATCGCCCATGGTCACCGCAACCGCTCCGCACTCCCACTCACGCCACAGCGCCATCGCGCCCGCCGGTTGCGCGGTCATGCCGCTGAACCGCATCGCTTCGGCTTCGTTGGGCACCACGAGGTCCGCCCGGGCCACCGGCGCGGCCCCTCGCGGGTGCGGGTCCCAGATCATCGGTGTGCCGGGCGGCAGGCGGGAGAGCTCGTGGCGCAGCCGGGAGTTGCTCGCGGCTCCGCGACCGTAGTCGGCGACGAGCACGGCATCGGCGCTGCGGAGTTCCCGCACGACCGCCGGCCCCGGGACCACGTCCGGCACGACTCCCGCGCCGGAGTCCAGCCGCACGACCGATTGGCCGCCGGCCCGCACCCGGGTCTTGCTGGGCGTCCCACCGGTGAACGGCAGGTCCACCAAGCGGACGCCGGTCGGCAGCAGGCGGTCGATCTCGTACCCGGCGGGATCGGCACCGCGGCCGCCGATCAAGGTCACCTCGATGCCCTGGTCCGCGGCCAGCGCCGCGGCGAGCGCGGCTCCGCCGGGCCTCCCGCGTCGCGACTCGACGTCGACCACCGGCACGGGCGCGTCGGGGCACAGGCGGGAGGCGCTCCCGGTCAGGTCCAGGTCCAGCAGGGCGTCGCCCACGATGACGAGCTTCACGTCGACCTCCTCGGGTCACCGGCGCACTTCGTGCAGGAGCGCCGTCCAGTCGGTCAAGAACCTCTCCAGCGAGTACCGGCTCAGCACCGCTCGGCGGGCCGCCTCACCGGCTTCCCGGGCGCGATCCGGATCAGCGCTGAAGGCGGCGACCGCGTCGATCAGCGCGTCCATCCGCGTGGAGACGACACCCGCTTCGGGTGGCACGGCTTCGGAGACCTCGGTGGCCGCGACGGCCACGACCGGCATGCCCAGGTGCATGGCCTCCAGCAGCGCCAGCCCGAGCGAAGTCCACCGGTAGGGGTGCAGGTACACGCGGCGGGCGGCCAGTTCGGCGTGCATCTTCGGCTGCGGCAGGTCTTCGTGGGGCGTGATGCGATCGCAGCCCAGCACCTGCGGGAGGTCCCGCACCTGCATGCCGAACACGTCCAGCGGCGCCCCTCTGCTCAATCGGGGCAGCAGGTCGGTTCCGGCGATGTGACTGCGCCGCACCGGTTCGTTGACCACCACCCCGGCGTGCGGCACGGTTCCGGTCCAGCGGTGGCCGGGATCGACGATGCCGTGCTCGATGACGGTGTTCGGCGCTCGCCCGTTGTCCCACCACATCTGGTTGAAGTGGGTGACGTGCGCGATCGGGATGTCGTCGCGGTCGGCCACGGGATGCCGGTCGGGGCGCGCGGGACCGCGCGGCGTGTCGTGCTCCACGTAGACGGCCGGGAGGTCGACGCCCGGTCGGCGGCCGGTCCACAGCCGGGTGAGCTCGAGCTCGTCGGGGCGTTGGAGCACCACGACGTCGATGCGCTCGTCGTGCAGCCGGCCGGGTTCGACCTCCACGGCGTTGTCCGGCCACGTGACGGTCTGCGAGCGCCCTCTCCCGTCGGGCCCGCGATCGGCGGTGGCGGGCACCAGGTACGTGTGCGGCCCGTGCACGAACGACGTCGTCCACGACCCGTGCCGGTGCCACACCAGGATTCGCAGTCCTCCCTGCGAAATCGGCGCGGTGGCGGGTGTTCGGAAGCTCGTCATGACGTCACCTCCACGACCGCGGCGGCGACCTCCTCCGGGGTCACCAGCGTCAGGCACGGGTGGCCGGGCACCGGGCAGTACCGCGCGCGGGTGTTGCGGCACGGGGCGAACTGCTCGCCGAGCACGACCCGCGGAACGCCGTAGGGAGCCCAGCGGGCCGCGCTGACCACGGGTGCGAACAACGAGACCACGGGTGTTCCCACCGCCGCGGCCAGGTGCGCAGGCCCTGTGTTGGGCGCGACGACGGCGTCCGCGCCGTCGAGAACCGCCGCCAGCTCCGGAAGGTCCGTGCGGCCGCCGAGGTCGACGCCGGAGTGCCCGGCCACGTGCGCGGTGAGTTCCCGGTCGGCCGGTGCGCCCGTGACGACCACCGCCCATCCGGCCGCGGCCAGTTCGCGCACCGCCGCTCGGCAGCGGAACATCGGCCACTCCCGCGCGGGGACCGAAGCGGCGGGGTGCACCACGACGTAACGCCGCCGGCCGACGAGGTGACCGACGTCGGGGAGCGGGCGGCGCACCGCCAACCCCCCGTCGTCTCCGTCCGGCAGTTCGAATCCGGCGGCGCGCGCCAGGGACAGCGCGCGTTCGGGCTCGGGCGGATCACCCTCGACCCGGTGCCGCACGTCCAGCAGCGAGCCCGGGTAGTCCTCGCTGATCGCCGCGATCTGCTCCACACCGGCCATCCGCAGCAGCAGCGCCAGCGGCAGCGCGGTCTGGTGGAACGAGGTGAACACCACCGCCGAGTCGGCGTCGATCTTGCGCAGCACCTCGGAGAACTCGTGGATCGCCGATTCGGTGACCGGCGGCGGTTCCGGGTCGATCCACGGCGCGCACCAGGTCACGACCTCGTCCACGCCGGGCAGCATCTCCGCCGCCGCCGCACCGCGCGGTCCGGCGAGCATGACCACGGAGTCGGCGTGCGCCGCCACGGCCCGCACCGCCGGACCCGCGAGCAGCACGTCGCCGAGGTTGTCCTGGCGCGCGACCAGCACCCGGCCCTTCACCGTCCCACCTCGGCGTGGTGCCGCAGGCGGGGAAGAGCGGGTGCTGCGTGCGGAACCGGAACGAGCACAGCTGCACCTCCCGCGTGTCGTCCTGCTCGGTGCGATCGGCGTCCGCATCGGCGACGCCCGTCCATACCGCTACCCAGCGAAGCGACTCACCTACACATGTGCGCACGAGTTTCGCCTCAGCAGGAGGCGATCCGGGGCGTTCGAGCACGCTGTGCGAGCGACTGCGGGTTTTTCGCGCCCGGTGCGGGTAACCGCGAGAAGGTGGCTCTCCGCCGCGGTTCTCCGGGAGTGCAGAATGGATCGACGAATCAACACCGACGTGGTGATCGCGACGCGCAACCGGCGCGACGAACTGCTCCGCACCGTGCGCAACCTCCTCGACCTGCGTCCGCCCCCGCGGATCGTCGTGGTCGACAACGCCTCGACCGACGGCACCGCCGAAGCGGTCGCGGAGCTTCACCCGCGCGTGGAGTTGATCCGCGCGCCGCACAACCTCGGGGCAGCGGCGCGCAACCTCGGTGTGCTGAGCTGCCGGGCCGAGCACGTCGCCTTCAGCGATGACGACTCGTGGTGGGAGCACGACGCGCTGCCGCGCGCCGAACACCTCTTCGCCGCGCACCCCAACGTCGGTTTGATCGCGGGCAAGACCCTGGTCGGCGAGCTCGAGCGCACCGATCCGGTCAACGACCTCATGGCGCGCTCACCACTGCAGAGCTCGGCGGAGCTGCCAGGCCCGCGAGTGCTGGGTTTCACGGCGTGCGCAGCCGTCGTCCGGAGACGAGCTTTCCAAGAGGTCGGCGGCTTCGACCCGATGCTCTTCTTCGGCGCCGAGGAGAAGCTGCTCGCGTGCGATCTCGCTGCTGCGGGATGGGAACTGGTCTACGCCGAGGACGTCGTCGCTCACCACCACCCGTCCGACGCCCGGTTGAGCCGTTCCGAGCGGGAAGCCCTGGAACTGCGCAACAACCTGCTGATCTCCTGGATGCGCAGATCCCCGTCGGCGGCGGCGTCCGAGACGCTGCGCGCCCTGCGCCGCTCCCGGCCTGCCGTCGCCGGTGCGCTGCGGCGGTTCCCGATGGCGATGCGCCGCAGACGGCGGCTCCCCAGGCGAGTGGAACGCGAGCTGACCGCCGTGGAGTCCCAGACGTCATGACGACCTACGAGATCCCGTCCCACACCCCCCAGCTCTCCGAACTGCTGCGGTACGTCCCGCACGCCGACATGGCCGTGCTCGGCACGACCGCCCCGGAGCCGGCGGTCCTCGCCCACACCGACGGGCGTGCTCGGTCCCTGGAAGTCGAACAGCTGCGCACCGGCAAGGGGCCGAGCGTGGAGGTCGCCACCTCGCAGCGCGCGGTTCTCGCCGATCTCAACCAGATCAGGACCTACTGGCCGGACTTCGCCCGCCGCGCCCGCGAGCTGCGGTTGCACAGCCTGCTCATCGTGCCGCTGGAACCCGTCTTCCCCGCCGGTGCGCTGAGCCTCTACGCGCACCGCTCGCACGCGTTCGACGACCACGACGAGGACGTGGTGCGCCGATCCCTGCCCGACCTGGTGCGGAGGTGAGCATGTTCGGGACCACGGTGGTCATCGCGACGCACGAACGCCGCGAGGAGCTCCTGCGCACCCTCGACCACATGACCGCGCTGCCCGACGCGGCGCCGATCATCGTGGTCGACAACGCCTCCCGCGACGGGACGGCTTCCGCGGTGCGACGCCACTTCCCCGAGGTCGAGCTTCTGGCGCAGGACCGCAACCTCGGCGCGTGCGCCCGCAACGTCGCCGTCGACCGGGTCCGCACCCAGCACGTGACCTTCTGCGACGACGACACCCGCTGGCAACCGGGCTCGCTGCGGCGGGCCACCGAGCTGCTGGACCGCCACCCCGAGATCGGCGCGGTCATGGGCCGCTGCCTGGTCGAACCCGATCTCGTCGAGGACCCGCTGACCCCGGAGCTGCGCTCCTCACCGGTGCCCGCGCCGCACTGGCTGCCCGGGCCGGCGTTGCTGAGCGTGATGGCCGGGCTCACCACCTTCCGCACCAGCGCCTTCCGCGAAGCCGGGGGGTTCTCCGAGCGGCTGTGGCTCGGCGGCGAGGAGGAGCTGCTGGCCCTGGACCTGGCAGCGCGTGGCTGGTGGTTGTGCTGGTCGCCGGACGTGTTGATCCACCACGCGCCTTCCCGCGCGCGGGACCCCCGACGGCGCAGGGGCCTCGGCATCCGCAACACGCTGCTGACCGCGTGGCTGCGCCGACCGGCTGGTAGCGCCCTGCGGCGCAGCGCCCAGGTCCTCCGTTCGGCTCCGAAGGACCGGTGCACGGCCTCCGCAGTGCTGGAAGCGCTGCGGTCGTGCCGGTGGGTGCTGCGGGAACGCCACGTGGTCCCCGCCGAGGTCGAACGCGGTCTGCGCCTGCTGGAGGAGCCGCAGCACCATTCCGCCGCGCGCCGCTACGTGGGCTGATGCGCACGCGCGCGGGCGGCGCGACGACGTCCGCCGGTGATCCGCTGCCCCGGTCGCGTCCACCGCGGCCCGCCACCGGGTCGCGCAGTCGCTCTGCCGGGCAGCGGTGGGTGCACGGGCTGCGGTGGCGTGGGGTGCACCCCGGCCAGCCGCGCCCAGCGCTGCTCGGCGGGCATGGCGCGGCGCTGCGGGGAACGGGCGAACAGCAACCAGGCCACGGCGGTGGCCACGACGGTGGCGGCGCCTGCGATCTCCAACGCCAGTCCGGGCCCGGCGAACTCCGACAGCCAGCCCAGCAGCGGGCCGCCGATGGCACCCGAGGCCGCGGTCACGATCCCCTTGGCCGCCAGGACTCGACCGCGCATGTCCTCGTCGGTGTCGAGCTGGATGCGGGTGCTGGTCGCGGTGTCGAGGACCACCGCACCGATCGCGATCGGCACCAGCAGCGTCGCGAAGCTCCACAGGGTGGGCGTGACGCCGCTGAAGAACTGCAGGACGCTGGTGCCCAGCGCGCTCCACAGCACCAACCGCAGCGTCAAGTTCTTGCAGGCCGCCGCGACGAAGCCGCCGAGAACCGTCCCGGCGGAGAAGATCACCGACAGCATCCCGTAGCCCTCGGGCCCGGCCGCGAGCGGGCCTTCGCTCATCGCCGCCATCGTGACCTGGTAGTTGCGCCCCAGGCAGGACAGCACGAAACCGAGCAGGAACATCAGCACCAGCGGCCGGTGGCCGAGCACGTACCGGATGCCCGCCTTGATGCCGGTCCGCTCCGCCGTGCTCGTGGCGAGGTGGAACATCCCCTCCTGACGGACCTTGCCGATCGCCAGCAGCACAGCGCCGAAGCTCACCGCGTTGATCACGAACAGCAGCGGGACGCCGGTGACGGCCACCAGTGCGCCGGCCAACCCCATGCCGAGGATCCGGCCACCCGAGCTCAGGATCGACCCCAGGCCCAACGCGTTGCTCAAGTCCTCGCGCGGCACCAGCTGCGAGCCGAAGCGGCCGAGGGCGGGGCCGTCGAAGACCGTCACCACCCCGCCGGCCAGCGCCAGCGCGTAGACGGCCGACAGCGGGCCGTCGACCCACGCCACCCCCGCCAGCACCAGCGCGAGCACGCCGTGGAGTGATTGGGTGACCAGCAGCACGCGCTTGGTCGGCCACCGGTCGGCGACGGAGCCGGCCACCGAGCCCAGCAGCACGCCGGGCAGCAGTTGGAACAGCAGGGAGAGTCCGAGCAGTCCGGGCGAACCGGTCTTGACGAGCACGAACCAGTTCAACGCGAGGTTCTGCATCCACGCACCGGTGACGGAGACGAGATCGGCGACCGCCCAACGGCGGTAGTTGGGATGTCGGAGCGCGCGGAACATCGGGGCCACGGCTGCGCGCACGTGGAATTCCTTTCCGGAAGGCGAATGGTCGATTTCCGGGGCATTTCTGCTCGGAAACCGACACGAAGGTGCCACCCGATTCGCCGAGATCGACACGTTTTGTGCCCGGGCTCTCAGCGATTGCGGGGAAATTCGAAATGATTCCCACGCATTGCCGAATGACTGCGCACGAAGAGTCAATGACTGGCCGATTGAGCCCTCACCGAGGGTGAAACGCCCCCGCGCCGGGTTTGACCACTTCCGCCGCTGCCAACCCCAGAGGTGCGAGCGGAAATCCGCGACGAGGAGGAATCCCCATGGCCGGCGAACCCGAAAGCCCGGTGAAGGACAAGAACTACAACCTCATCACCGTGTTGCAGTTGTCCTTGCACCACGCGTGGATGCTGGACCAGTACGTCAAGGATGCCGAGTCGCAAGGCGATGACGAACTCGCCAAGTGGCTGCACCGGATTCAGGACAACAACCTGAAGGCCGGTGAACAGGGCAAGCAGATGCTGCTGAAGCGACTGCAGCAGGAGAACGGTTGAGAGGGATCAGCACCATGCCCGGTGACCGGATCCGGCAGTTGACCGAGCGAGTGCGCAACGGGCTCGCGCAGCGCACGCCCGCGAAGTCCAAGGACGAGAACGCTTCCTCCGATCAGGAGAAGCATCGATCCGGCAGGGCGAACTCGCTGCTCGAAACCGGTCCGCGCGTCCCGCCGGAGTCGGGACCCCACGAGAAGCGCTGATGGGTGGTGCCCCGGAGGACCGGGGCACCACCTCTTTCACGATGGGGGCCCGATGCGAGCGCTGGTGACGGGGTGGGCGAGCTTCCTGCACGGGGAAGCCACCGCCGGTGATGTCGCGAGTCTGCACCGGGTAGCCGCACGGCTGGCCACCGACGGCATCGCCCACGACATCGTGCTCAGCCCCGCATTCGCCCCAGGCGCAACGCACTTCGACGACGCTGATCCGAACGCCTACACCCACGTCATCTTCTGCTGCGGGCCCGCGCACGGCTGGCAGGTAGAAGAGCTCCACCACCGGTACTCGGGATGCACTCGGATCGCCGTGGGCGTCTCCGTGATCGACCCGGAATCGCCCGCCACCAAGGGCTTTCACACGCTCCTGCCGCGAGACGGGCCGGGCCTGCGCGCGTCACCGGACCTCGCCGCCGGTCTGGACCCTCGCGGTACCCCGGTGGTGGGAGCCGTGCTCGCACCGGCGCAGCCGGAGTACGGCGACCGCACCAGGCACGACGAGACGCACGACGTCCTGCAGCGCTGGTTGGCCGGACTGGACGCAGCGCGAATCCCGCTGGACACCCGGCTGGCTCGCGGCGACTGGCGGTTGTGCTCGACTCCCGAAGCGTTCGCCGCCCTCGTCGAGCGCACCGACGTCCTGGTCACCTCACGTCTGCACGGACTCGTTGTCGCGCTGTCCGCAGGCGTTCCCGCGCTCGCCGTCGATCCCATCTCCAGCGGGGGCAAGGTCACCGCGCAGGCGCGCGCGCAGGACTGGCCCGCGGTCATCGGCGCCGACGAGCTCTCGGAAACCGAGCTGGATCGCTGGTGGCGGTGGTGCAGGTCCGACGAGGGAACCTGCCGAGCCGCTGCGGCCCGCCGCTCGGCAGGCACCGATTCGAGCCCGCTGGACGCGCTGGCACGCCATCTGCACGCCGCCGCGCTGGAGTGACGACAGGCGCGCGCGTCAGGCCAGTTCCGGATGGCCGAAGAACGTCGCGAACCCGCTCGGCAGCTGGCTGAGCACGTGGTTGAGCTCGCCGCCGTCGATGCTCTCGGTCACCGTGGTGAGCACGGCGCTGACGTCCCAGCGGGCCGTCTCCGTGCTCGCGCCTTCCAAGCGGGCGGCGACAGCTCCTGCGAACCCGTCCGGGGACAGGCCCGGCATCGGCCGCTCCTCCGCGCGCAGAGCCCCGGCCAGGTCGCCGGGCAGCTGCGCGGCGAGGTCCTCGGCCTCCTGAGCGGTGATGCGGGCGCCGAGCACACCCAGCACGCAGCGCGTGACGTGCTCGGCGCGCTCCCTCGACTCGTACTCACCGAGCCGACGGACGGTCGCGATGAACTCGTCGTACTTCACGACGCACCTCCCGAACGCGGTCGTGCGTGGCCACCCCGGGGGTTTCCACCGGCGGCCGAGGTGAAAACAGCCGGATGAAGCGCGCGGTGGTCCGGGTGCGCGACGTCTGCGATGGGACGTGCTTTCGACGCCGCTTGAGATCCACCACGGGTCGACGACGTTCGATGGATCACGCCTGCCCGGACTCGCGCTGCTCGCGGCGGCGCCTGGCACGGCGTTCCCGCTCGCGCTTGCTGTAGGTGGCCCGCCGCACCGCTGACTCGGTCTCCAGGCTCGACCCCAGGGCCCCCGCGATGGTGCCCATCGAGCTCGCCAACCAGGACAGACCCAGGTAATCCAGAGGGGTCGCCGGGTGCCCGAGCCGGCCGCTGAGGTATTCAGGGCTGATGACCGTCGCCGACCCCAGTGCGGTCAGCCCGAACAGCAGCACGTACATGCACAGCACACCGATGGACACCGTCAGCAACGTCGCGGCGTTGTACATCCGGGTCTTGTGCACGGCCGCGCCGCCGCCGGGACGCTCCCACAGGCTGTTGTGCACGATCAACCAGCCGACCATCACCGCCACGGCGAAGAGGTTGATCAGGACCAGGCGCACCGGTGCGAGGCTGTCGGCCAGGCTCCAGATGCTGGGGAAGAACACGCCGAAGGCGGCCGTCCCGGCAGCCGCCGCCACCGCGCGGGACAGCCCCGGCACCAGCCACCAGGGCCGGTTGTCGCGGACCATGCCGAACAGCAGGCGCATCCTGCCGACCCGGCCAGGCAGCACCAGGTTCGAGTCGATGTTCTCCTCGCTGGAGCGCACCTGCCGGATTCGAACGCCGAACACGCCCCAGGCGCCGGAGTGGTACCCGTCGCGCTCGCGGTCCGATGCGATCCCCAGCGTTCCCCTGGCGAGCAGGCCGACCAGGTGCACCACGACGCGGCGGGCGTAGGGCAGCAGCCGGATCCAGCCGATCGCCGGCACCGACGCCAGCGCCGCTCCGCTGCTGGTGTCCGCGTCGGCGACCACCGCTCCCGCGGGTTCGATCCTCGGGAGGTCGGTCAGGCAGACCAGCAGGTCCCAGTGCTCGCTGCGTCCCTTCTCCTCGGCCTTCTCGGCGATGTCGATCGTGCCGTCGTCGCCCAGCGGCAGTTCCTCCGAACTCGCCAGCACGCGCCAGTCGACGTCCTCGGAGACCCGGGAGCGGAGTTGGTCCGGGACCTCCTCCGCGAGCCGCTCGGCGATCTCGGTCGGAACACCGGGGTCGGCGACGATGCCGACGGTGACCCGCCTGTCCACTTGCGAACCCATCGAATCTCGCTCCCGTCACATCGGCCACGACGGGGCATTTCCACCTCAGGGAGCGGCGAAACCCGCAACGGCCGACGAGCGAGCTCGGCTCACGCCAGCCGCACCGCTCTGCGCGCAGCGTCGATCACCTGCCCGGTCGTGATGGCCAGCAGTCCGGGATCCGGGTCGGGGGCGAAGGTGTCGCCGCTGCGCCCGTGCCACAGCGCGACGTGCCGGGTGTCGGCAGGCGGCCCCCAGCAGCGGGGCGCGACCGGTCCGAACAGCACCACCGACGGCGTCCGGAAAGCGCTGGCCAGGTGCGCGATGCCGGTGTCGCCGCAGATCAGCAGGCGGGCGTGGGCGACCAGAGCGGCCAGCTCGCGCAACCCGGTGCGTCCGGCAAGCACGGAGTTCGCCGGCAGTCCCGCGAGCTCGGCCACCCGCGCAGCGCGCTCGTGCTCGGATCCGGAACCGGTGAGCACCACGTCGAAATCCGCGTCCGCGGCCCAGCGCGCCACCTCGGCGTAGCGCTCCACCGGCCACAGCCGAGCGCCGTGGCTGGCGCCCGGGTGAACGATCGCCACGCCGGTTCGGGGGCGGTCCAGCGGCGTCGGCAGCAGCAGGTCGTCCGGGTCGGCGTCGATGTCGTAGTGCCGCAGCAGCCGGCACCAGCGCTGCCGCTCGTGCTGCTCGGCCTCCCAGTCCGGGCCGGCGACGGGGGGAGCCGCCGGGTGCCGGTGGGACAGGACCCGGCGCGCTCCCGTCGAACACACCGCGCGCACCGACTCCGGCCCGCTGCCGTGCAGGTTCACCGCGACGTCCGGACCGGATCGCTGCCAGCGGAAGTCCGCCAGCCCGGCGGTGGGCACCCACTCGTCCACCTCGGGCAGCAGGGGCAGCAGCTCCGCCAGCGGTTCGGGTGCGGCCAGCAGCACCACGTGGTCGGGGAAAGCGCGCCGCAGGCCGCGCAACGCGGGCACCGCGGTGAGCAGGTCTCCCAGCCCGAGGGCGCGGAGCACGAGAACGGTGTCGATCACCGACGTTCCGGTACCCGATCGATCGTCAGCGCGTCGAACTCACCGCACAGCGCGTGGATCAGCGCCAGGTGGATCTCCTGCACCGTGGCCACGCCGGGCGCTTCCACGGCGATCACGTCATCGCAGACCGCGGCGAGATCGTTGGGAGCAGGCCCGGTCAACGCCCAGGTCAGCACACCCAGCTCCCGCGCGGTCTTGGCCGCGGCGAGCACGTTCTGGCTGCGACCGCTGGTGGACAACGCGACCAGCACATCACCGGGACGGCCGTGCGCGCGCACGGCCCGAGCGAAGACCTCCTGCTCGCCGTAGTCGTTGAGCGTGGCGGTGAACGCCGAGGTGTCGGCGTGCAGCGCGATGGCCGAGTACGGCCTGCGATCGCGGAGGAACCGCCCGGTCAGCTCACCCGACAGGTGCTGCGCTTCCGCGGCACTGCCGCCGTTCCCGCAGGTCAGCAAGCGCGCTCCGGCAGTGAGGCGGTCCGCGAGCGTTCCCGCCCAGCTCCGCAGCTTCGGCGCTGTGGAGCTGATCTGCCACGCGGCTGCGCCCAGGTCTTGGAAGTGCTGCTCGATCACGGTGCTCCCCCTCCCGGCGCGGCGGCGACCGCGGCCCGCCTGGACCGCGCCGAACGCACCTGCTGGTAGATGTCCTCGGCTTGGCCGACGAGCCGATCCCACCCGTAGCGAGCCCGAACGCGGTGCGCGCCTGCGGTTCCCAGTTCCGCGCGCAGGCCCGGCCGATCCAGCAGCTCCCGCACGGCACGGGCGGTCGCCGTCGGATCGTGCGGTGGCACGTGCAGTCCCGTCCTGCGGTCGACGACGGTGTCGAGGTGCCCCCCGACCGCGCTGACGACGACCGGAACTCCGCAGGCCATCGCCTCCGGTGGCACGGTGCCGAACGGCTCGTACCACGGCACGCTGACGACGACGTCGACCGACCGGTAGAGGTCGGGCGCGTCGTCGTGGGGCACTGGGCCGAGGAACTCGGTGCGGTCGGCGACACCGGATTGACGCGCCACCGCCTGCAACCGGTTGACCTCCGGATCGTCAGGCCACTCCCGCTCCCGCGGCCCGCCTGCGATGAGCAGCCGAGCGTCGGGGAGATCGCGCATCGCCCGGATCATCACGTCCACGCCCTTGCGCTCGACCAGCCTGCCGATGCTCAGGATTCGCGGGGCGCCCCGCTTCGGCTCGCGCGGCGCGGCCGGGAAGAACCGGTCGACGTCGATGCCGCACGGCAGCACCGCGGTGCGTTCCGGTGCCACGCCCATCTCGGCGAGCTCACCGACCTCGTCGGTGCAGGTGGCGATGACGAGGTCGGCCGCGCAGGCGATCTGCGCTTCCAGCTCGGCGCGGCGCGGCGGGCTGGTGTCCTTCGCCCCCTGCTCGCGGCGCTTGACGCGGCCCAACGCGTGGAAGGTCTGCAGCACCGGCACGCCGAGCCCCGCGGCGCCGCGCTGCGCGGCGAGCCCGCTCATCCAGAAGTGCGCGTGCACCAGGTCCGGCGGTCGACGCCCCCAGTCCTCGGCGAGCCGCGCGGCGAAGGCGTCCATGTGGGGCAGCAGTTCGTCCTTGGGCACCGGCGCGGACGGACCGGCCGCCACGTGCCGGACCGTGAAGCCCTCGTCCGTGCGCACCCGCTCCGGGAGCGTCGGCGAGTCGCGGCGGGTGTGCACGACGACGTCGTGGCCGCGCCGGGCGAGCCCGGTCGCCAGTTCGGCCACCTGCACGTTCTGCCCGCCGGCGTCGGCTCCTCCGAGAGCCGCCAGCGGGCTGGCGTGCTCGGAAACCATGTCGATCCTCATCGCGGCACCTCCTGCCGGACAGGACGCCGCGTCGCCGCGCGCACCCGGCCGTCCCGCAACACGCGGGCCACGGCCGCCTCGAGGGTCGGTGCCACCTCGGCTTCGACCAGCGCCCTGGTCGTCTCCTCCGTCCTGGTCCGCTCGGTGGGCACCAGGATCGCCCTGGCCCCCGCGGCCAGCGCTGCCGCGACGTCCGCTCCGGTGTCGCCGATGACCACGCAACTCCGCGGCAGCACGCGCAACCGGGCGGCGGCTCGTTCGATGAGCCCGGGTTTCGGCTTGCGGCAACCGCATCCGTCATCCTCGTCGTGCGGGCACCACTGCCAGATGTCGAACGGACCCAAAAGCCGCTGCACCGCTCCGTTGACGGCGGCGACGTCCTCGTCGCGGAGGAGTCCGCGCGCCACTCCGGACTGGTTGCTCACCACACCGATCGGGATTCCGGCCACCCGGAGCCGGTCCAGCGCTTCCCGCGCTCCGCTGACCGGACGCACGCGGGCAGGGTCACCGTTGTAGGGGACGTCGTGGACGAGCGTGTCGTCCCGGTCGAACAGCACCGCAGCAGGCATTTCCCTCGCGCCCGCGCGCACTTCCACCTCGCCGCGCAGTCGGTGCAGGCACGCTGCGGGCGGGATCAAGACGCTGGTGAGCAGCATTCGAGCCACCTCGTCCGGCGTGCCCGCTCCCGGAGCGATCCGGCGGGCTGCGAACTCAGCGGTCAAACCGAGCCACACGGCAGCACCGCAGGCGGCGGCTCGGCGCGCGCCGAGCGCCGACGCCACGAGCGCGATCCCGCCGGCCACCGTGATCGCCAGGTGACGGCGGATCCTGCCCCGGCCTTCACCGATCCGCATGCGCCACCGCTTTCCGTACTTGCGGCGCATGATGGCGTTGTCGGCGTTGCCCCGTTGCGCGCGCACGCTGGCGAAGAAGCCCGCGGGGCGCGCGGGGTGGCTGGTCACACGCGCGCCGTTGACCAACCGCCACCCCGCGGCCTGCACCCGCAGCGCCAGGTCGGCATCCTCCCGGAAGGCGCGCCGGAACTCCTCGTCGAAGCCCCCGCAGGCCGACAGCACCTCGCGCCGGTAGGCCATGTCGGCGGTGATCCACAGCGCGTCGGCGAGCGCGGCGGTGTCGCGTTCGCCATCGGTGGGCCGCCGCTCGGTCGGCAGCGGGACGACGATGTCGGCCTGGCAGGCCCCCACGTCCGGACCGACGTCGAGGTCGTCCTCGATCTGCTCGCGCCAGTCCGCGGCGGGCACGACGTCGTCGTCCAGGAACACGACCCACTCGGCGTCCGCTTCGCGCCAACCGATGTTGCGCGCTGCTGCAGGACCGCGTCCGCCGGAACGCACGACGCGAATCGGCAGCTCGCTGCGCGGCAGCGGAAGCGGCTCGCGCGGGTCGGGCCGGTCGTCGACCAGCACGACCTCGCGGGGTCCGGGGCCGCGCCCGGTGTCGAGGGCGGCCAGGGTTCCGGCGAGGCTGTCCCGGCCCATCGTCGGGATGACCACCGCGTAGTCGCCGCGGGAGGTCATGAGCGCTCACTCCCGCGGTGGACCACGAACGGCCCGATCACGAGCAGGTCGATCGGCGACGCTCCGAAGCACTCCAAGGCGTCGACCGGGCTGTCGACCATGGGGCGTCCCGCGGTGTTGAAGCTGGTGTTGATCAGCGCCGGCACGCCGGTGCGAGCCGCGAAGGAGTCGAGCAGCCTGGCCACCAGCGGTTCGGCGGCCCGGTCGACGGTCTGCGGCCGCGCGGTGCCGTCGATGTGCACGGCGGCGGGTATGCGGTCCTGCCACTCCGGCGTCACGTCGTGCACGAACAGCATGTGCGGGCTGCTCTCCGGCCCCCGGGTGAACAGCTCGCCGGCGCGTTCTGCCAAGACCATCGGTGCGACCGGGCGGAACTGCTCGCGGCCCTTGATGTCGTTGAGGCGCTCGACGTTGTCGGCGTTGCCGGGATGGGCGAGCAGGGATCGGTGTCCGAGCGCACGCGGGCCGAACTCGCTGCGCCCCTGGAACCAACCCACCGACGCGTCGCGCGCCAGCGCTTCGGCGGCGACCTCGGCGACGTCGCTCGGGCGTTCGTAGGCGAGTTTCGCGGTGCGGAGGGCGTTCTCGATCTCCTCGTCGCTCCACCCGCGCCCGAGGTCGGCGCCGGGCATCGGCCTGATGGGCTCGTCGTGCTGCGCCGCGACCTGCAACGCGGCGCCGAGCGCGGTGCCCGAGTCACCCGCCGCGGGTTGCACCCACACCTCGTCGAACGGTCCTTCGCGAGCGATCCGGGTGTTGGCCACGCAGTTCAACGCCACTCCCCCGGCCATCGCCAACCGACGTTCCCCGGTCGCCTCGTGCAGCCACCGCGCGAGATCGAGCAGCACTTCCTCCACCCGGGCCTGCACGCTCGCGGCGAGCTGAGCGTGCTTGTCCCCCAACCGTTCTTGAGCGCTGCGACGGGGAGCCCAGCGCTGCCAATCGATGGGCTCGATCTCGTAGTGCCCGCCCCCGGTGCTGCGGACCAAGTCCCTGAGATCCGGCAGGAACACGGGTTCGGCGTAGGAGGCCAGCGCCATCACCTTGTACTCGTCGCTGGAGCGGCGGAAGCCCAGGTGCTCGGTCAGCTCCTCGTACATCAGGCCGAGCGAGTGCGGCAGTCGCTGCTCGGTCAACGTGGTCAGCCGGCCGCCGGTGCACCGTCCGGCAAGTCCTGAGGTGCTCTCACCGCGGCCGTCGGCGGTGAGCACGGCGCAGTCGCCGAAGGGTGCGGCGAGCGCGGCGGAAGCGGCGTGCGCCACGTGGTGCGGCACGAACACCACCGCATCGGGATCGAGCCCGGGCAGCGCGGTGGCCAGGAAGTGCGGCGCCCGTTCGGCGAAGGTCGTGCGCAACCACTCCCACCCGGGATCCAGGCCCTCCACGGTCTCGTCCACCAGCGCCGGGTCGTATGAGAAGGCCACCGCGTCCAAATCGGACGCCTCGACCCCACCCTGGCGCAAGCACCACGCCGCGGCCTGCTCGGGCTGTTCCCACGCCGAGAACGGGACGGGCGTCTTGCCGTGCTTGCGGCGGGAGAAGCGCTCCTCCTCTGCCGCGGCCACGGTGCGGCCGTCGACCACCAGTGCGGCGGCCGGGTCGTGGAAAACGGCGTTGATCCCGAGGATTCGCACGGTCGTCCTCCCGTCGTGAGCGGTGTCCACCCGAGCGCAGGCCCTGGTCCGTCCTGCCTATACCGCTACCCTGTGCAGCGACTCGTAAACACAGCTGGAGGACTTCCTCCTGGTGCGCAAGAGGAATTCGCCGGGGCTTCGGTGATCACGCGGCAGCGGGACGGGCGGCGAACCAGTCGATCGTGCGGCGCAGCCCCTCGACGACGTCGACCTGGGGCCGCCAGCCGAGCCGCTGCGTCGCGATGCTGATGTCCGGGCATCGGCGGCTCGGTTCGTCGGCGACGGCAGCCGAATGGCTGATCGGCGAGGAAGTCCCGGTCAGCGACCGCACGAGCTCGGCGATCTCCAGCACCGTCATCTCGTCCGGGCGGCCGATGTTGACCGGTTCGATGTGGTCACCTGCCGCCGCGGCCAGGAGCCCGCGCACCGTGTCGTCCACATAGCACAGTGACCGCGTCTGGCTCCCATCACCGTTGACGGTGATGGGGTCGCCCGCCAGCGCTTGCGAGACGAAGGTGGAGACCAAACGCCCATCGGTCGGCCGCATCCCGGGTCCGTAGCTGTTGAACAGCCGCACGATGCGGGTGTCGACCTGCCGGTGCGCGCGGTAGCAGGACGTCAACGCCTCGGCGTAGCGCTTGGCCTCGTCGTAGACCGCGCGCGGGCCGACCGGGTTGACGTTGCCCCAGTAGTCCTCGCGCTGCGGGTGCTGCAGCGGGTCGCCGTAGACCTCGCTGGTGGAGGCCAGCAGGAACCGCGCGCCGGTGCGCTCGGCCAAATCCAGCGCGTGCGCGGTGCCGTGGCTGCCCGCCTGCAAGGTCTCCACCGGCATCCGCAGGTAGTCCACCGGTGATGCGGGAGAGGCCAGGTGCAGGACGAGATCGACGTCCTCCGCGGACCAGGGTTCGCGGGAGATGTCGTGTTCGACCAGTTCGAACCGGGGGTCCGACTGCAGCTCCCGAACGTTCTCGACGCCGCTGCTGCTGAAGTTGTCCAGGCAGTGCACCACCGCGCCGCGGCGGAGGAGCTCCGCGCACACCGGCGCTCCCAGGAATCCTGCGCCACCGGTCACCACAGCGCGTTCGAACGCCCACGACACCGCGACCACTCCCCTCGTCCCGCCGATCGCTCACGGGAGTTCCCCCTCCTGCCCGGTCGACAAACGTTCGCCGGCGGCGGCCCACGGGCCGGGTGGCGGCACCAGACTCGCTTTCAGTCATCACTGATGCCGCAGGTCTATTCGAACAGTGCCCCGAACGGGGTGTTGACGCGTCCGGAAAGCCGGCCGCACCATTGCGTCATCAGCACCGAGGTGCGCTATGAGCAACACGGATGTCCGCGTCTCCACCGCGCCGCGGGGTGCGCTGATCGTCTGGAGGGCCCGATGAGGATCCTGATCGCCGACGCCTTCCCCGAGGAACACCGGAACCGGCTCGCCGCAGCGCACGACTGCGACTACGCACCCGACACGACCGCGGAGCAGCTGCCCGCGGAGCTCTCCGGGTACGACTCGCTGGTCGTGCGCAGCACCCGCGTCACGGCTCAGGCCCTGGACTCCGCCGACGCGCTGCGGCTGGTGATCCGAGCCGGCTCGGGAACCAACACGATCGACACCGACGCCGCTTCCCGCCTCGGGATCCGCGTGTGCAACGTGCCCGGGCGCAACGCCATCGCGGTCGCGGAGCTGGCCTGCGCGCTGCTGCTGGCCATCGACCGCAACATCGCCGACAACGTGGCCGATCTGCGCGCGGGCAGGTGGGACAAGAAGCGCCACTCGCAGGCGCGCGGGATCTTCGGTCGCGACGTCGGCGTCGTCGGGCTCGGTCAGGTCGGCCTCGCGTTCGCCGAACGAGCCGCCGCGTTCGGCACGCGCGTGCACGCCGTGGCCAAGCCCGGCCGCGACCGGCAGACCCTGGAGCGCGCCCAGGACATCGGGATCACCTTCGTCGACGACCTCCCCGCGCTCGCGCGCACATGCGACGTGCTGTCGCTGCACGTGCCCGCGACCGACACCACCAGGCGGCTCGTCGACCGGGACCTGCTGGCGCAGGTGCGGCCCGGCACGATCATCCTCAACACCGCGCGCGGCGACCTGATCGACGAGGACGCGCTGATCGAGGCGATGGAGGCCAAGGGAGTGCGGGCCGGCATCGACGTCTTCGCCGACGAACCCACCACCGGCACGGGCGCCTTCGCATCCCGGCTCGCCGCGCACCCCCACGTCTGCGGCACCCACCACATCGGAGCGTCGACCGAGCAAGCCCAGGAGGCGGTGGCCGCCGAGACCGTGCGCGTGATCGAGGAGTACGCCGCGGGAACCGTCTTGCACTGCGTGAACCCGCAGCCGTCCCGTGAGTTCGCCCCGTCCCTGCCCGCGAGCGACCGCACATGAGCACCCCGCGCACCGAGACCACCGGCGCAGGTGTCATCGCGCGGCTGCCGCACGGCCTCCGCGTGGACCCCCGTTGCGGCGAGAACCCGACCGGGGCCGAGCGGACCCGCGAAGCGCTCGTCTCCGGTCGGTGCCCGCGCCTGCCCGGCCCGGCCGTGGTCGTGTACCGCATCGCGAACGGGGACCACCAGCAGACCGGTGTCGTCGTGGAGGTCTCGGTCGAGCACTACCGGGCCGGCCGGATCCGGCCGCACGAGGCCACGCAGCCCGACCGCGAACGCCTGCTGGAGGAGTTCACCGAGGAGTCCGGAATCGAGCGGACGCCGGTGACGCTCGCCCACTCCCCCGACCGAGCCGTGCGGTCGATGACCGAGAGGATCACCGCGACCGAGCCCGACGTGGACCTCACCGCCGGAGACGGGACGCGGCACACCGCGTGGTTCCGGCAGGACCCGGATGTCGCCCGGGCCACCGAGCTGGACCTGCGCGCGATCGATGCGCTCTACATCGCCGACGGGCACCACCGGCTGGCCGCGGCCCAGCGCTCCGCCGCGCGCCACCACCGCAGCCCGGACCACCCGGCCGCGTTCACGCTCGCCGCGCTGTTCCCCGCCGACGAGATGCGCGTCTTCGGCTACCACCGATGCCTGCCGGTGTCCCGCGAATCCGCTGCCGCGGTGCTCGAGAAGCTGGGTTCCCTGGCGGTGATGGAGAGGTGGGAGGAACCCTCGGCGGCGATCGCGGAGCCAGGCGTCGCGGTGGTGCGCTACGCCGACGAGCACCACCGGCTGAAGCTGCGGCCGCACGACCCGGACGCGCACGTGCGAGCCTCGCTGGACATCGTCGCGCTCGACGAGGAGCTGCTGCCCGCGCTCGGGATCACGCCGACGTCCTGCGGCAACGGCCCGCCCGAGCACTGCCGGTACGCCGCCGACGGGGCGGTGCTGTTCGCAGCCCACCCGCCCAGCGTCGAGCAGATCATGGCGGTCTCCGACGCGGGCCTCGTGATGCCACCGAAATCGACGTGGTTCGCGCCCAAACCCGCCTCCGGCCTGTTCCTGCGCGACCTGACCGACCAGGCCTGATCTGGGGTTGCGCGAGCAGGCGCGAGGGACTCGTCCGCGCTCCGCCATGCGTAGAACTTGATCGCGGCGGGTAGGACTGGGCGACGGGCAACCGACCGAAAGGACGACCAGCCATGATCACGCTCGGAATCGTGCTCCTCATCGTCGGCTACCTCACCGGAGTCCAGATCATCTGGATCCTCGGCGTCGTCGCCGTCGTCCTGGGCGCCGTGTTCGCCATCGCCGGCAGCACCGGCCACGCGATCGGTGGCCGATCGCACTGGTTCTGAACGACCAACAGCGCCTCACAGCCCACCCGCTGGTGTCTGCGGAAGCAGTAGGCAGCACCCGCGGCACACCGACCGCTTCTGGCAGGGACATGACCGGAACGACCAGGACCGCCCCGGCCGAGTGGTTCTTGACGCACGCCGAGCGCGGCAACCCGTGGTCGAGGCTCGACGGTCGCGACCCGGGAAGCACCGCGTGGTCCGAGGGCAACGTCGCGCAACCCTTGATCGACGGCGCGGAGCACTTCCCCCGGCTCGTCGCCGAGCTGGACGACGTCCACGCCGGTGACCAGGTCTACCTCTCGGCGTGGATCGTCGATCAGGACAAGCAGCTCGACGGGACCGGAACGTCGATGAGGGAGCAGTTCGCCCGGGTGCTGCGAGACGGGGCCTCGGTCCACGCGCTGCTGTGGTGGCCGTACCTGGACCTCGACCACGAACTCGTCTCCGCGAACCGGGCATTCGCCTCCTCGTTGCGGGATATGGGCGGCAGCGCGGTGCTGGACCAGCGAGTTCGTCCAGCGGGCTGTCACCACCAGAAGTTCCTGGTGATCCGCCGCCCGGGACGTCCCGAGACCGACGTCGCCTTCCTGGGCGGGATCGACCCGTGCCCGAGCCGACTGGATCGGCACGAACATCACGGGGACGGCGATGTTCAGCTCTCCATCGACCGGAAGCGCTACGGCCGGCGGCCGGCCTGGCACGACGCGCACCTGCAGGTGCGCGGTCCCGCCGTGGCCGACGTGGAGCACTGCTTCCGCGAACGCTGGCAGGACGCCGCGATCCGCCTGCGCGGTCCGCTCTCCCGGCTCCGACGCCGCTTCGGTCGCGGCGAACCCGAGGCCGCGGAACTCCCCGCACAGCTGCCCCCGCCACCTCGCGGCGGCTCGCACTCGGTGCAGCTGCTGCGCACCTACCCGACCAAGCACCCTCCGTACCTGTTCGCCAGGCGCGGGGAGCGCAGCGTCGCGAGGGGCTACGCCAAAGCCCTCCAGCGCGCCCGGCAACTCGCCTACGTCGAGGACCAGTTCCTCTGGTCACCCGTGGTGGCCGAAGTCTTCGCCGAGGCGCTGCGCCGCGAACCCGAGCTCCGCTTGGTGGCCGTGGTGCCCGCTCACCCCGAGAAGGGCGGAGCCGTGGAGGTCGCCACCTGCGACGCCGCGCAGGACAAGGCGCTGAGCCTGCTGTACGCCGCCGGCGGCGATCGCGTCGACGTCTTCGAGCTGGAGAACGACAGGGGTCTCCCGACCTACCTGCACTCGAAGGTGTGCGTCATGGACGACAGCTGGGCAGCCGTGGGCTCGGCAAACCTCAACCGCCGGTCCTGGACCTACGATTCCGAACTGACCGCAGCGGTGCTCGACGAACGGCAACCGACGACCGGCTTCGCGCGCGACTTGCGCCTCCGGCTGTGGCGAGAGCACCTGGGACGGGATCGCGGGGACGACTCGGGACTGGCCGATCCGCGGGACGGCGTCGAGCTGTTGCGCAACGCCGCCGCCGAACTCGACGCGTGGCACGAATCCGGGCGGACGGCGCCTCGGCCTCGCGGGCAGTTGCGCAGGCACCCCCGTCGCGCGAAGTCCGCGGTGACGCGGTTGTGGGCGGTCCCCCTGGGCCGGCTGATGATCGACCCCGATGGCCGTCCCCTGCGAGCCCGCCTGGCCGACTGGTCTCGCGACCGGGGATCGATCCGGACTTCGACGTCCGCGCACACACCGCCAAGCCCCGAACCTCCCTGCGAGCCGGAACGAAGCCGGAGCTGACCCGCCCGCGCCGCATCCGGGTGGTGCCCGGGAAGGTCCCGCGCAGCTCCTCGAAAGCGTGTTCCGGTGAGGTGAACCGACGTCCTCGCCGCGTTCGGCGGAGGAGCCCCGTTTCACCTGCGGACACCCCGGTTACCCGTCAGGCATGTCGTCACAGCCGTCCGAGCCCGACCCGGAGCCGCGCCGCACTCCCGGGCTGCTGCCCGGCGGGTCCGTCCCGCCCGGCGAGACACCGCCGGAGTCGGCCCAGGCGACCAGCGCCCTGTCCCACGAGCAACGGGCCGGTGCGCACGCGACGAAATGGGCGTGGATGACTCTGCTGGCCGTCGTGGCGCTCCTCGTCGCGGGCTTGTTCACCTACCTCGCCATCGCCCTGCTCGTGTGAACCCCGGTCGCCGTCGAAGATCGGGTACCGCCCGAGACGTTGTGGAGGAGCCATGACACACCTGCTGCGCGGACTGGCCGCGGGAGCGGCGGGAACGACCGCGCTCAACACCGCCACCTACCTCGACATGGTGCTGCGGGGACGACCTGCCAGCAGCACTCCGGAGGAGACCGTGCGCAGCGCTGAGCGCATCGCGAACACCAGCCTCGGCTCCGAAGCCGCGGAGAGCGCAGGCGAGAACCGCCGCACCGGGGTCGGCGCGCTGCTGGGGATCGGCAGCGGCCTCGGTGCCGGGCTGCTGCACGCGCTCCTGCGCCACCGGCTGCCTCACGCCCCCGGACCGCTGCTCGCGCTGGCCACCGCCGCAGCCGCCAACGCGATCAGCGTGGTGCCGATGACCGCGTTGGGCGTCACCCAGCCGCGGTCGTGGCCCGCCTCCTCGTGGGCGAGCGATCTGATCCCGCACTTCGTCTTCGGCGTCGTCACCGCCGCGACCTACGACCTGCTCGGTCCGCGCTCGGGGCACTGACCCCGGCGCCGGAACTCCTGCAGCCGGAACCGGCGCTCATCGGTTCACCCGCGCAGCCATCGATTGAGAGGAGACCGCGGCGGGAAACCCGAGGAACGACGAAACGAAGGCATTTCCCCAACCGTTCTCACGCTCGCCTGCGGATCGACCGCCGACAGCTGAGAGGTGCGGCATGGCTGGCACAGCATCGGGCCGCGGGCGGCGTTCTCGCGGACGAAAACCGACCCGGCCGACGCCCGAAGACGTCACGATGGTCGAGGAGTCGAAAGTCCGCAAGGCGGTCGCGGCCGCGGCCATCGGCAACACGATGGAATGGTTCGACTTCGGCGTCTTCAGCTACCTCACCGTCGTGATCAGCCAGGTCTTCTTCCCCTCGAACAGCCCGACCGCACAACTGCTGTCCACTTTCGCCACCTTCGCCGTCGCCTTCCTGGTACGACCGCTGGGCGGATTCTTCTTCGGGCCGCTCGGAGACCGCATCGGCCGCCGCAAGGTGCTCGCCATCACCATGATCACCATGGCGGTCGGAACCTTCGCCATCGGCCTGATCCCCAGCTACGCCAGCATCGGGATCGGCGCACCCGTCCTGCTGCTCGTCGCCCGCCTCGTCCAGGGGTTCTCCACCGGCGGCGAGTACGGCGGCGCGACCACCTTCGTGTCCGAGTACGCCCCGGACAGGCGGCGCGGCTTCATGGCGAGCTGGCTGGAGTTCGGAACTCTGACCGGGTACTCGCTGGGCGCGGCGGTCGTGACCGTCCTGACGATCAGCCTCTCCCAAGCCGACATGGTGAGCTGGGGCTGGCGCATCCCCTTCCTGCTCGGTGGGCCGCTCGGGCTCATCGGTCTCTACCTGCGGTTCCGACTGGAGGAAACGCCCGCCTTCGAGCAGGAGGGCTCCCGCGCTGAAGACGACCGCAGGACCGGCCGGCGCAACAGCTACCGCGAGATCTTCGTGACGTGCTGGCGGCCGCTGCTGGTCTGCGTCGGGCTGGTGCTGGTCTTCAACGTCACCAACTACACGCTCACCGCCTACATGCCCACCTACCTGACGGTCGTGCTCGGTTTCAGCCACCCGCAGTCGCTGGTGCTGATCATGACCGTGATGATCCTGGTGATCGGCTTGGTCGTGGCGCTCGGCAGGCATTCCGACCGGGTGGGTCGGCTCCCCGTCATCGGGTTCGGCAGCGGCGCGCTCATCGTGCTCGCCGTACCGGCCTTCCTGCTGATGAGCACCGGCACCTGGTGGGCCGTGCTCCTGGGCGTCCTGGTGCTGGGCCTGGTCCTGGTCTGCTTCAGCAGCACGCTGCCGTCGACCATTCCGGCTCTGTTCCGCACATCGGTTCGCTACGGCGGTGTCTCGATCGGCTACAACCTGTCGGTGGCCCTGTTCGGCGGCACAGCGCCGCTGATCTCCGAGGCCCTGATCGGAGCGACCGGAAGCAGGATCGCCCCGGCGTTCGTGCTCGTGGTGGCCGGTGCGGTCGGTATCGTCGCGGTGCTGTTCGCACGTGAGTCAGCTCGCCGGGCACTGCCAGGTTCGAGTCCCAGCGCCACCACCGACGCCGAGGCGCGCAAGACCGCCCGCGATCAGCGCAGGGACCAGGACGGGCCGGACGTCTGAACGGCGCTTCGCGGCGGCCGGTTCAGCCCTGGGCCGATTCGGGGTCCCCGCTGACTCGGGCTTGGACCGCGTTCCAGCGGGCGGCCACGTCCGCCTGGGCCTCGGTGACCTCCGAGAAGTCCTGTCCCGAGCGCTCGTTGAGCGCATCGGCGATACCGGCCAGCGCCTGGGAGCCCTTCATGCCCGCGTTGGTGAGGGCCAGCACCAGCCCGTCGGGAAACCGCGGAAGCGAACCCGCGCCGCCCTCGCTGTCCTCCGAGGAAGCCGCAACGTTCCCCCAAGCCGCGTCGAGCTGCCCCAGGGCGTCCAGCACGTTGCGCCAGATCGTCAGCTGCTCGATGTCGGGCTCCGGCGTCTGCTCGCTCATCTCGTTCCTCTCGGTGGAAGGACTCGGGTGAACCGACTGCGCGCGAGCACGTCGGCATCGCCATTCGTACCACGCTCCACGGGGCCGGCCCCACGCCTCGACGGCGGTCCCCGCTCACGCCGCCGTGACGTGCTGTTCGTGCGCCGCCGCTGTCGGGTACCCGAATGGGACCGACCGCGCGAGGGAGAACCGGGACGAACGGGAGGGGCCATGCCACGAGGAGAAGTCGGCGCCGAGGCGTTCGTGCCCGCGACAGGGGGACTGTCCGCGATGGCCGGCGCGGTGCAGACCTGCCGTGGGTGCGCCCTCCACGAGAACGCCACGCAAGCCGTGTTCGGAGAGGGCTCGCCCCGGGCTCGCGTCCTGCTCGTCGGTGAGCAGCCAGGTGATTCCGAGGACGTGGAGGGCCACCCCTTCGTCGGCCCGGCCGGCCGCACGCTCGACCGGGCCTTCCGGGAAGCCGGTCTGCGCCGCGACGAGGTGTACTTGACCAACGTGGTGAAGCACTTCAAGTTCGTGCCCGCCGAGAGGGGCAAGCGGCGCATCCACAAGAAGCCGAGCGCGGCCGAGGTGCGCGCGTGCACGCCCTGGTTGACCGCCGAACTGCGTCTGGTGCGACCCGAGCTCGTCGTCTGCCTGGGCGCGACCGCTGCCAAAGCGCTGTTGGGTGAGTCCTTCCGCGTCACCCAGCAGCGCGGAGTCCTGCTCGACTTCCCCGAGAGCTTCGAGCTCGGCGAGCGCGGTCCGGACTCCGTCCTCGCGACGGTGCACCCCTCCTCCGTCCTGCGCGCCTCGGACCGCGAGGCCGCGTACCTCGACTTCCGGAACGATCTGCGCATCGCGGCGGAAGCCGTCGGCTGACGGGCCGCGCTCAGCGGTCGGTGATCAGCGGGTACACGCCGTCCTCGTCGTGGACCTCCCTGCCCGTGAGCGGCGGGTTGAACACGCACACCGCCCGCATCTCCGTCGTCGGTCGCAGTTGGTGGTGCTCGTGGCCGTCGAGCAGGTAAACGCTCCCGGGCCGGAGCAGGTACGTCTTCCCTGTCTCCTGGTCGGTGAGCTCACCCTCCCCGTGGGTGATGAACACGGCCTCCACGTGGTGGGCGTACCAGAAGTCGTTGACGGTGTTGGCCTGGAGGGTCGTCTCGTGCACCGAGAAACCCGCGCCGTGCTTGGCGAGCAGGAGGCGCTTGCTGCGCCAGTTCGGTGTTTCGACATCGTCCTCGGTGCCGGTGACGTCGTCCAGGTCGCGTACGAACACGTTTCCTCCCAGGCCGTCGGTCTTGCGCAGCACGGTTGTTACCCCGAACGCGCCGTCTCGAAACAGCAGCAGCTCACCGGCACCGCCGCCGGTTCCGCGGCGGTGGGTTTGTGACGCGCCACGACCGGGAAACACGGCGGTGGAAGCTGACGCGATGTCGGGGAGCGAAAGTCGTGCCTGCAGGTCAACGCGAAACGGGTGAACGTCACGTGATTCCGGATCAGCGCGGAGGTGGCTGGAAGGTCACCGGTGACGGTGCTGAGTTCAACGTGCCGCGGCAATGCGACGCGATCGATGAGGCGTGCTCGCAGCTCCGCCACAACGGAGGGGGAGCGGTGATCATCCACGGCCTGTCCGGTCAGGTCCAGGACCGGCGAACCGTGTGAGAAGTGGAATGCTGCGCTGCCGGTGCTGCGGGGTGGTTCGTCCCGCAGCACCGTGCGCGGGTTGCAGGTTCTCGCCGCACGTCCCCGAAGCGGTCACCTCCCGGGTACCGCGCGTCCCGGTCTCAAGCTCGTGCGGCGATGTGCCGATATCACTGCACACCCACAGCGCCGGGGCAGGACGGTGACACCATGGCTGAGGACTTCTGGGACGCTCTCGTGGCCGGCGTCTGGTTTGCCGACCGCAGTCGCCCCGGCGCGAACCCGGTGCTGGCCTCGATCTGGTTCGACGTCCTGGTCGCCGAGAACGGCCACCTCGCGGTCGGCGCCGTCCTGAGCGACACGGCTCCTTGCACCCGGTCCGCTCGTGCGATCGCCACCCACACCGCGCACGTCGGCACACCCGCGACGTGATCGCGTCGCGTCAACACGCGACACCCGCACCGAGCGCGTCGGCCACGCGACCGGAGCCGGAAGGGATCGCGAGCGCATCAAGTGGAGACCAAACCCGGAGCGCTCCCGTCGCCGGTGGGCGAACCGCGATCGGCCTCGTGGACGCCGGCACTCCCCTCGACCCGCAGGCGGTGCGCGCCTTCGTACTCCATGAGCGCTCGAGCGCTGCTGATCGCCGCGGTCTGGCTGGTGCTTCGCGCGCACGCCTGAGTACCGCCCGGCGTCAGGACCTGCCAGGTTCCCTCGGCATGTCGGCGCACCCGCCACGTGCACATGCCCTCCGGGTTCCCCGTGCCGTGGAACACTATTCACGCCAGGACGATCCGATTCGGACACGCGCTCCGAGACCACCGCGCGTTCGCCCCGGTCGGCGGAGAGCGGCCCACGCTTCCTCGCCGCGGCGGGACGCCTATGCGCGGCGGCCCAGGAGTTCCCGGATCCGAGCGGTGAGCCGTCGAGGGCTGGGCCCCTCGTGCTGCCGGGCGGGCAGCGGCGGGAACGGGGTGTGCGGTTCGGTCTGGTACCAGAACGCCGTCGTGGCGATGTCGGCGTCCACCAGCGGCAGGTACCGCCGGCCCGCCTTCCACCCGAGCGCCTGGACGGTGACCCGCAGATCGCGCTCGAAGCAGATCGGGTCGCGCAGGTGCCAGCGGTACATGCCGAACCGCTGGTGCGGCCGGTAGACCTCCTTCGGCGGCAGCACTTGGTGCAACCCCAGCTGCGCGGTCGAGAAGGTCCCGTAGCGACCGCCCACGTCGAAGTTCCAGGCTCCGCCGAAGTAGTCCTCCGTGCCGGTCCCGCAGATCGTCGGGTGCTCCCGATCACCGTCGAGGAAGAACTTGACCTCGCCCTCGCCCCACCAGCCCGGGGCACCCGGTCGGATGGCCAGGTACGTCCCCACGTACTGGCCGGTGCCGCCGACATCATCGAGGATCGTGTGCACCGCGGGATCGCCGAGCGGGTTGCTGCGTCGCCAGCTCGCGTGGAAGAAGCCGACCTGCTCCGGCAGGTCCGTCTCCTGGTAGGTCACCTGGTAGTAGACGGGAACGCTGCGGCTCGTCGTGTTCTCCAGCGTGATCGTGGCGCGCCTGCGGAACGGCATCGGCCAGTAGCTGTTGAACCCTCCCGCGGCGGCGACGACCACGACCTCGGAGTCGACCAGCGCGAGTTCCGCCCACCCGTTGCAGAAGAAGTCGCCGAGCGGCACCTCGACGGACGGGTCTCCTTCGCCGTCCCAGTACATCCGCAGCACCAGCTGCCGCACGCCGGCCACGTCGGTGGTCAGCCAGATGTGCTGGATCACGCCGGGACCGGCGACGTCGGCCAGCGTGTCGGTTCGTCCCGCGGCCAGCTCGATCGAGGGCGAGACCTTCCACCCGGCGCCCAGTTCGCGGGCCGCCGAGGCACCGGTGCCCTCGACCGCCTGCGCTCCCCCGCCCTTCGCCCCGGTCGGGTTCTCCGGGGAGACCGACCGCGTCCGCATGTTCTTCAGCTTCCAGAGCTCGTCCACCACGCCTCCCGTCACGGCTCGTGCAAGGATGGCCACACCTGCCCCCACGGGGCGATCCGACCTTCGCACGTCCAGATCGGGACCGAGGCGCTGATGCTCGGTGGGCCTGCCCGCCGCGCCAGGTCGTGAGCTTGCGCGTGCTGCGGAGGTTCGCGCGGCGGACCGGGGTCGAGGGGTCGACCTCGGCCGGGGAACTCACCACGCGCGAGCGGGATTGACCGGCCCGTGCGCGCGGGTAACCGGTGAGGACCAGAGTCCAGGGTGGAGGAACCATGTCCAGCACGCCGCTGCTCGGCCGTTGGCGGGGAGACCCGGGAGAACCTGAGCAACCGGAAAAGCCCGCCAGCCCGGACAAGCCGACGGCACCGAGCAAGCCCGAGTTCCCGAACAAGCCGGAGAGCCCGGACGAACCGCGGGCACCCGACCCGGAGCAACCGGACGCCCCGGAGCTCCCGGACGCGCCCGAAGGCCCCGACGAGGACCGCATGCCCTCGCAGGTGGGGTGAGGGGGCTCGGATGCCTGGCGAATGCGCGGTCACGTTCGTGGGCACGGCGACCACGCTGCTCCGGCTCGGGCCGTTCACGCTCCTCACCGACCCGAACTTCGTGCGGCGAGGTCAGTGGATCCACATCGGGCACGGGATCGTCACGCGGCGCCGCACCGATCCGGCGATGACGATCGGGGAACTTCCCGATTTGGACGCCGTGGTGCTCTCGCACCTGCACGGAGACCACTTCGACCGCGTTGCGGCGCGGGAGCTCGACCGTGCGTTGCCCCTGTTCACCACGCCCCACGCAGCGGGACGGCTGCGCAAGCGCGGTTTTGCCGAGTCGGTGCCGATGCCGCGGTGGAGCGAGCGGTCGACGACCAAGGACGGTGCCCGCCTCACGGTCACCTCGCTGCCGGCCCGGCACGCGCGCGGGCTGGTGGGAGCCGTCGCGCCACCGGTCATGGGGACGTTGCTGGACTACGAGCGAGCCGGGCACCGCCTCCGGTTGTACCTGAGCGGGGACACGGTCCTGCACGACGACCTCGCCGAGATCCGGCGTCGGTGCCCGGACATCGACCTCGCCGTCGTGCACCTCGGAGGAACGCGGATCCTCGGCCACTTGATCAGCATGGACGGCCGGGAAGGCGCCGATCTCGTGGAGCTGCTGCGCCCGCTGCAGGCGCTCCCGGTCCACCACGATGATTACGGGTTGTTCACCTCGCCGCTCTCGGAGTTCCAGGTCGAAGTCGCCCGCCGCGGAATTCCGGGCGTGGGGTGCGTGGTCCCGGGCATGACGCTCGACGTTCCCACGCGCAAGACCGCTTGATGCCGGTCTCAGCTCGGAGGCTCGGACTTTCGGGCGTGGAGCGTTTCCACGGCGCGGCGGACGGGTACCTCTCGTCGAGAGCCGATCGACGCGTTTCTGGAGGGATTTCCCATGGGCGCCGAAACCCGTACGACCTCGGACCACGACGAGATCCGCCGGTGGGTCGAAGAGCACGACGGCGTGCCGGCCACAGTGCGGGGAACCCACGACGGCAAGGACGCCGCAGGCGTGCTCCGGTTCGACTTTCCGGGTGGTGCGGGCGAGGATTCGTTGGAGCACATCAGTTGGGACGCGTGGTTCCGGAAGTTCGACGCCGAGGGGCTGCAACTGCTCTACCAGCTCGAGAAGTCCGACGGCGGGGACAGCACCTTCTTCAAGGTCGTCTCCCCGGACTGAATGCTCAACCCGGTTCGGAAACCCGAGGCCCGGTGTCGGGCGGTGGGGCGGACCGCGATCGGCCGACCACCGCGTCGGCCGATCGCATCGCGAAGCGCCCGCCCGCGGCGGCACCGAGGGCGCAGCTGGTCACGCACACGAGGAGCACCCGCATGGCCGCACGAGATGGTGTATCGCAACCCTGGGGCTCTCGAACCCCCTACGCCGCGGGCGGCGCTTGGCCGTCCAGAGTGGACACCCACCTCGCGGCGGGCGTGGCGGAGGACGACGTCGACGACTGGGTACCGACAGCATCGGTCCTGCACTCCAACGGTGACGGCCTCGACATCGCCGTGCGCCGAGGACGCATGGTGGGCGTGCGCGGGCGCGAGCACGATCGCATCAACCGCGGGAGGCTGGACCCGAAGGATCTCTTCGGATGGCAGGCCAACCACCACCCCGACCGGCTCACCCGGCCGCTGGTCCGCGAAGGCGGGGAGCTCGTCGAAACGACCTGGGACGAGGCCATGGGCCGGATCGTCGAGCACGCCATGCAGCTGCTCGATCGTCACGGACCCAGCGCGCTCGGCTTCTACACCAGCGGCCAGTTGTTCCTGGAGGAGTACTACACGCTGGCCACGATCGCGCGCGGCGCGATCGGCACGCACCACCTCGACGGCAACACCCGGCTGTGCACGTCCACCGCCGCCACGGCGTTGAAGGAATCATTCGGCAGCGACGGCCAGCCCGGCTCCTACACCGACATCGATCACGCGGACGTGATCGCGTTGTACGGCCACAACGTCGCCGAGACGCAGCCGGTGCTCTGGACGCGGATCCTCGACCGACTCGCCGGCACCGACCCGCCCGCCCTCGTCTGCGTCGATCCCCGGCGAACGCCCGTCGCCGAAGCGGCGACGGTGCACCTCGCACCGCTACCCGGGACCAACGTCGCCCTGGTCAACTCCCTGCTGCACGAGATCATCCAGAACGGGTGGGTCGACGAGCAGTGGATCAGCGAGCGAACGGTGGGCTATTCCGAGCTCGTGGAGCAGGTGCGCGATTGCACCCCGGCCTGGGCCGGAGAGATCTGCGACGTGCCCCGGGAGGAGATCGAGGAGGCGGCTCGACTGATCGGCGGCTCCCGCCGGCTGGTCTCGACGGTGCTGCAGGGCTTCTACCAATCGCACCAAGCCACGGCCGCGTCGGTGCAGGTGAACAACATCCACCTCGTGCGGGGCATGATCGGCGAGCCCGGGGCCGGAGTCCTGCAGATGAACGGTCAGCCCACGGCGGAGAACACCAGGGAATGCGGCGCCGACGGCGATCTCACCGGTTTCCGCAACTGGGCCAACGAGGAGCACATCGAAGAACTGGCGTCGCAGTGGAACGTGTCGCCGACTCACATCCCCCACTACGCACCCCCGACCCATCTCATGCAGATCATGCGCTACGCCGAGCAAGGCAGTCTGCGCATGTTGTGGGTCAGCGCCACGAACCCCGCGGCGTCCCTCCCCGACCTCGCACGAATCCGATCGATCCTGTCCCAGCAGGACCTCTTCCTCGTCGTGCAGGACATCTTCCCCACCGAGACGACCGAGCACGCTGACGTCGTGCTCCCCGCCGCCGCGTGGGGTGAGAAGCTCGGGACCTTCACCAACGCCGACCGCACCGTCCACCTGTCGGAGAAAGCGGTCGACCCACCCGGTGACGCGAGGCCCGATCTCGACATCTTCCTGGACTTCGCCAGGCGCATGGACTTCCGCGACCTCAGCGATCAACCACTGCCCGCGTGGAACGACGCCGAATCCGCCTTCGAAGCGTGGAAGCGCGCCAGCGCCGGCCGCCCGTGCGACTACAGCGGCATGAGCTACGCGCTGCTGCGGGAGTCCGGGGGGATCCAGTGGCCGTGCACCGCCGAAAGCCCCACCGGCACCGAACGGCTCTACACCGACGGGAAGTTCTGGGCCCACCCGGACACCTGCGAGAGCTACGGCAAGGACCTGCTCACCGGCGCCCCGAACGAACCGGAGCAGTACGAGGCCATGAACCCCCACGGGAAGGCGCTCATCAAAGCAGCGGCCTACCTCCCGCCCCACGAGTTCCCGAGTCGCGAGCACCCGTGGTGGTTGATCACCGGCAGGACCCTCGTCCACTTCCACACGCGGACCAAGACAGCTCGCGCACCGCAGCTCCAGAACGCCGCACCCGAGGTGTGGGTGCAGGTCTCCGAGGCCGATGCCGCCGATCTCGGGATCTCCGAGGACGACGGGGTCGAGATCACCTCGCCCCGGGGCAGAGTGCTCGCCACGGCGCGGATCGGCGGGATTCGGGACGGCGTGGTGTTCCTGCCCTTCCACTACGGCAACTGGGACAGTCAGGACCCCCGGTCGGCGAACGAACTGACACCGACCGACTGGGACCCCGTCTCGAAGCAACCGCTGTTCAAGACCGGGATCGCGCTGGTCCGCCGGACCGATGCCGAAACCACCAGGGCCACCCGCACCCCGGTCGCGAGCACGGCGGTCGACGAGGAGATCGGCCGGGAGTCCCCATGACGCTCACACGCACGATGCGACGACTGCACCGAACCGAGGCCGCGTTCGCGCTCTCCCTCGAACAGCTCGCCGAGCGGCACCGAGCGGAGGCCGAGGTCCACCACGTGGCGAAGGACCTCGCACCGTGGTCGCGCCGGCACCTCCACGACCTGAGCTCCGATGCCCGGCGGCACGGGCTGCGCCTGGCCCGCGGCCCCGGGCTGACGGCCAGAGCACAGGTCCACCTCGCACGACTCGCTGCCGACGTGTCGGATCGTGGGCTCCCGGAGAGCGTGAAGCTCGTCGCCGACCTGCGTCGCGCGTACGTGCACGCCACCGAGGTCAACCTGTACTGGGAGATGGTGGGTCAACGCGCGCAGGCGATCGAGGACGCCGCTCTCGTCAACACCGCCGCGGTCACGCGAACCGAGGTGGTGCGCCAACGCCAGTGGCTGGACTCGATGATCAAAACGCTCACCCCGCAGGCGCTCGCGAGCTGACGTGCTCAGGGCTCTACGCGTCGGATCGAGATCCGCCCGGCTTGCACGCGGGTCTCGTACCGCGGCTGCGCGAAGACGGCGGGTCCGTCGACGACGTCGCCGGTCTCCATCTCGAAGCAGGAGCCGTGCCACGGGCACATCACCCGATCACCGTCCCGCTCGCCCTCCTCGAGCGGGCCACCGGCGTGACTGCACACCGCCGCGATCGCCATCGGTGCACCCGTGCGCGAGCGCGCGAGCAGCACGGACTCGCCGGCGACCTCCACTCGCCTCAGCTCGTCGGATGCGAGATCTGCCTCCGCGAGGACCTCGGTGAACTCCGCAGGCCCGGCGTGCGCCGAATCCTGGTTGACCCGGACCCCCATGCCGTAGCTCAACTCGCCTCCGATGTGGGCCGCGATCGAGGACAGCGCGAACGCCGCTCCGGAACTCGCCTTGGCGCATCGGCGACTGCCCCGCGCGCGCCCCACGATGGAGGTGATGTTCAGCACGAGGCCGCCCACGTTGAGCAAGGCGTGCGCACTGGCGACCCGCCTGGACTCACCCATGAGGTCTCGCCAGTCGGAAGTGCCGGTCAGCGCCGCGGGCAGGGTCGCCAGCACCCCCACCGCCAGCGCGCCGTCCGCTGCCACGCCGCACCGTTGCGATCCCGACAGCGACTCCGCGGAGTCGAGGATGAGCGCCGTCGTCATCGCTCCCACCGGGATGTCGGTCAACGCGGGGTGCAGCGGAGCGCCCAGCCAGGTCCCATCGAGGAGGTTCCGCAGCGGCATGGCCTTCCGAAGCGCGCCGCGCACCATCGGTTGGATCTTGTCCTCGACCGGGTCCAGCCAGGCGAGTCGTCGCGCCAATCGACGTCCGAGCATTTCCTGCTGTGGCATGGCATCTCCTTCATCGACAACCGCTCCGGGCTCACCACGTCGAGATCGAGCGCACCACTGGCGCGGGCGGGTGCCCACCCATGGTGGGCCGTGGGGCGCCGGCCCGCATTCGACGAACCCACCACCGTGCCGGAACCGGTTGCGAGCAGCGGCCCGCCGCGTTCACGCACCCGTTCGACCGCACCCACCGCTCCCCCGCGTTGGAGGCGTGCGGGCGTCAGGTGTGATCGGATGCCAGGTGGCGCTCACCGAACGGAGCGCCTCACCGTTCGACGAGGAAGGAACCGGCATGGCCACAACACGCACCGCGCACACCGTCTGGCAGGGCACTCTGCTGGAGGGCACCGGCGAGGTAACTCTGGACTCATCCGGCGTCGGGCAGTACCCGGTGTCCTGGCCGTCCCGCGCGGAGGACCCCAACGGCAAGACCAGCCCCGAGGAGCTGATCGCCGCCGCGCATTCCAGCTGCTTCTCGATGGCGCTCTCGAACGGGCTCAGCCAGGCCGGCACTCCGCCCACCAAGCTCGAAACGCACGCGGAGGTCACCTTCAAGCCCGGCGACGGCATCACCGGCATCCAGCTGACGGTGCGGGGCGAGGTGCCCGGGGTCGACGAGAGCGCCTTCGCCAAAGCCGCCGAGGACGCCAAGGCCAACTGCCCGGTGAGCCAGGCGCTGGCGGGCACGACGATCTCCCTCTCGGCTTCGCTGGCTTCCTGAAGCCGCGCTGCTGCCGTCGTCCGGTGATCCGGGCGACGGCAGCTGGCCGGCCTCGCCACGGTCACCCTCGTCGATGCCCGGTCCCGGCCCCACGACCCCTGAGGGGAACTCGACGCTCAGCGCTGGCAGGAAGAGCGCACGATCAGGAATGGGCGTCCGCAGCGTTGGATGAGCGCTTCTCACGGCTGGGCGGCTGGTACGCGCCGCGCTGCGCACGGAGGACTCCCTCACGACCATCGCGGAGGCCATCGGGAACCAGTCCGAGAGAGCGTTCAGCACCGCTTTTCGGCGCGCTGCGGGGATGTCACCGCGAGAGTTCCGCGCCTCACCGCGCGCGCAGCGGTGAGCGCTGTCGATCATTCCGGCTTGCCGGCCGCACCAGGGGCCGGTTGTCCGTTCAGCCAGACCTGCGTCGCAGGACATCGGCCGCCACAACCCGGTCCACCCCCACGCTGCGCGCGAGATCGCTGAGCCTCATCCGGTGCTCGCGAGCGTAGTCGCGCAGCAGGGCGAACGCGGTATCGACATCGATGCCACCTCGCTCCGCCAGCACGCCCTTGGCCTGCTCGATCGTCACCCGGCTGTTGAGAGCACCCTGAAGCTGCTCTATCACGGTTTCGCTGCGTTCCAGCGCGCGCTGCTGCAGGATCCCGATGGTGGCCACATCGGCCAGCGCCTGCCCCAGCCTCCGGTCGTCCTCGGACAGCGATGTGACGTCGTTGCTGAACAGGCTCAGCGCCCCGACGGTCTCGGCCCTCAGCCGCAACGGCAGCACGTGGACCGCCCGGATTCCCTGTCGCCGCGCCTCGAAGGCGAACGCGGGCCAACGCCGACCGTTGCTCTCCAGATCATCGACCAGGACGGGGTGGCCCGTGTGGAACGCCTCCAGGCACGGCCCACGTTGATCGGTTTCGAGCTGGAACAGCTCCAACAGCCGGGCCTGCTCGTTGGACGAGGCCAGCATGCGGAGATCGCCGTGCTCGTCGATGAGCAGCAGGCCTGCCGCAGCCACCGGCAGCAGGTCCACGCAGTGCGAAGCCAGCCTGTGGCTGAGGTCGACGACGTCGTAATCGGCCACCAACGTGTCTGCCATCTCCACGAGCGCCTCGGTCAGCGCCCGCTCGCGCCGCGGGGGGCGGGTATTCATGGCCACTCTCCTTGATGCGATGCGAACGTGGTGAGCACGGCTCTTACTGCGGCACGTCGGTGAAACTACTGCGGCACGTCGGTGAAGCGCAGCCTGCGCGCGACGACATCTGCGCCGACTTCGTCCAGCGACCGATCGTGCCGATAGGCGTACGCACGCAGCCGCACGAACGCCTCCTCGATGCTGATGTCCAGTTGCACCGAAACCATGCCAGTGGCCTGGTGCACGGCCGCATGGTGCCCGACAGCCATGTCGGCCAATCCGCGCCCGCCCCCGTGCGCCTGCGCGTGCAACAGCGCCAGCGTCACCGCCTCGGCGACGACGAGCGCCTCGGTCACCTCGTGCAACGGGCCGGGCCGAGTCCGATAGCAGTCCATCGCGCCGATGCTGATCGCGCCGATCTGCAGCGGGAAGGCGAACAGGGCCCGCGCCCGAGTCGTCTCCGCCTCGTGGATGAACATCGGCCACCGCCCCTTGGCGTCGCCATCACCGAGGTCGGGGACCAGCACCGGTTGTCCATCGGCGAACGCGGACGCGCACGGACCCTCGCCGAGGTTGAACTGCAGCTCTTCGAGGCGGGCCCCGGTCGAGTCGCTCGCACCCAGCAGAGCACGCTCCCCGACGTAATTCCCGCCCATCAGCGACAACCCAACTCCGTCAACCGGCAACGCGGCCAGACACGCACGGCACAACCGTTCCGGCAGCACATCGAGGTCGGAGCTGTCCTCGACGATGGCGAAAAGACCGTCCGCGAGACTGCCCCGGTCCACGGCCATTGGTTTCCGCCCCCCTCTGAGCTGGGGCACGGAAACGGATGTCCAGGTCAACGCATCCGACCCCGCCAATACGCGCGCAAGCGTACTCGTCCCGGCCGCCCACCTGTGAAGACCTGCCGGAGATCCGGGCGGAATCCTAGCGCTGTGCGCAGGTGCGGGAGGCCGAAGCAGACCTTCCCCGCCTCGAAACCCACCTCCCGGGAGCGGGCAGCAGGCGAGCCACCGCCCTTGCCCGCAGAGGCGACCCGCGCCGCTCCGACGTGCGAGACCGAAAGTAAAATCGCAGGTGATGGAGCTCTTCCCGCGTCCGCGCACTGAAATCGCTCCCGGGGCGGTGCACGTCCCCGGGTGGCTGTCGCCGCAGTGGCAGCGGCGATTGGTGAGCGCCTGCCGGGAATGGGCACGACCACCCGCCGGACTGCGGGCCGCACGGTTGCCCAACGGCGCGCGGATGTCGGTGCAGACGGTGTGCCTGGGCTGGCACTGGTACCCCTACCGCTACTCGAAGACCGTCGACGACGGCGACGGTGCACCGGTGAAGCCGCTGCCCGGCTGGCTCGCCGAACTCGGCAGGCAGGCGGTCGCCGAGACCTGCCCCGGCACGGGCCCCTACGACCCGGACATCGCGCTGGTCAACTTCTACGACGCCGGGGCTCGCATGGGCATGCACCAGGACCGCGACGAGCTCAGCCGCGCCCCGGTGATCTCGCTGAGCCTGGGCGATGAGTGCGTGTTCCGCTTCGGCAACACCGAGAACCGCAAGCAGCCCTACACCGACGTCGAACTGCGCTCCGGCGACCTGTTCTGCTTCGGCGGACCGTCCCGCATGGCCTTCCACGGCGTGCCGAGAACCCTGCCCGGGACGGCCGATCCAGAGATGGGCATGAGCTCCGGGCGGCTCAACATCACGCTGCGCGAATCCGGAATGGACTGAGCCCGGCCAACAGCGCGAGGCGAGACGAAGGTCGCGGACCGGATCCGCCCCTCAACCCCGCAGCAGCACGCCCAGGCCCGAAGCGGAGAAGCGAAATCCGCTTCAGGTCTGGCTGTCTCAAACTGAGACAGCCGAGGCCTGCCCCGTGTGCAGCGCCGTTCCTAGGCTCGCTGGTGATGTGAACGGGACCACACGTCGGGTCACGATCTCGTGAGCCGGCGCATCGGCCCCGGCAAGTCTCACGCCCTGACACCGCCCCACACCGGTGCTCGCGCATGAGAACCGCCACCAGGAAGTGGAGAACTCCATGGCTGCTCACAACAACTCCCGCGTCGTGCTCGTCACCGGCGCCGCCCGGGGCATCGGCAAGGGGATCGCGCTGCGGCTCGCCGCCGACGGCCACGACGTCGCCGTCAACGACATCGACGCCAACAGCGACCAGCTCAAAGCCGTCGCCGACGAGATCACCGGACTGGGCAGGCGCTCGGCCGTCGCGGTCGCCGACGTCGCCGACCCGGACGCCGTGCAGCACATGGTCGACACCGTGGCCACCGACCTCGGGCGACTCGACGTGATGATCGCCAACGCCGGCATCGCCCAGGTCAAACCGCTCCTGGAGGTCACACCGGAGGAGTTCGACGAGCTCATGTCGATCAACCTGCGCGGCGTCTACCTCTGCTACAACGCCGCAGCCAAGCAGATGATCAAGCAGGGCGGCGGCGGCAAGATCATCGGCGCCGCCTCGATCGTCGGCTACCGGCCGTTCCCGCTGCTGGCGCACTACTCCGCCTCGAAGTGGGCGGTGCGCGGACTCACCCAGGCCGCCGCGATGGAGTGGGCGCAGTACGGCATCACCGTCAACGCCTACTGCCCCGGCATCGTCGGCACCGCCATGTGGGACCACATCGACGAGAAGCTCGCCGAGCACGAGGGTCTCCGCAAGGGCGCGGCCATCGACAAGTACTCGGAATTGATCCACCTCGGCCGCGTCTCCGTGCCCGAAGACGTCGCCTCGTTCGTGTCCTACCTCGCCTCCAACGACTCGGACTACATGACCGGGCAATCGGTGATGATCGACGGCGGCATCCAGTTCTCCTGATCGAGACGTGAGGTCGGGACGGCGAGCCCCTGACTCCGGTGTTCCCGCGCCGGCGTTTCCGCTGGCGCGGGGCCGGTGCTCGACATGCGGTCCGGGACGTGTTCCAGGAACCCGGACGGCGTTCCGGCGCGTGCTCAGCGTGGGAGGCGTGCTCGCGCGCGTGGGGGCTGCCATCGTGGACCTCGTCGTCCCGTTTGCCGAGGAGGCATCATGTCCGATCTCGAGCTCCGCTCCCGCCAGGTCACCCAGGGCATCGAGCGCACGGCCGCGCGCGGCATGCTCCGCGCCGTCGGGATGCGCGATGACGACCTGGTCAAGCCGCAGATCGGCATCGCGTCGAGCTGGAACGAGATCACCCCCTGCAACCTGTCCCTGCAGCGCTTGGCGCAGGCGGCGAAGGAGGGCGTGCACCACGCGGGCGGCTATCCCATGGAGTTCGGCACGATCTCGGTCTCCGACGGCATCTCCATGGGCCACGTCGGCATGCACTACTCGCTGGTCAGCCGCGAGATCATCGCCGACTCGGTGGAGACGGTCGTCGAGGCCGAAAGGCTCGACGGCACCGTCCTGCTGGCCGGCTGCGACAAGTCCTTGCCCGGCATGCTGATGGCCGCGGCCCGGCTCGACCTGGCCGGAGCCTTCGTTTATGCCGGGACGATCCTGCCCGGGCACGTCGACGGCCGCGAGGTCAACATCGCCGATGCGTTCGAGGCCGTCGGGGCCTGCGCCCGCGGGCTGATCACCCGCGAGCAGCTCACCGAGATCGAGCGCGCCATCTGCCCGGGCGAGGGCGTGTGCGCCGGCATGTACACGGCGAACACGATGGCCAGCGCGGCCGAGGCGTTGGGCATGGCCCTGCCGGGCTCGGCCAGCCCACCCGCCGTCGACCGGCGGCGCGACGGCATCGCGCGGGCCTCGGGCGAAGCGGTGATCCGGATGCTGGAGAAGGGGATCACCGCCCGGCAGATCCTGACCCGGGAGGCGTTCGAGAACGCGATCGCCGTCGTCCTGGCGTTCGGCGGCTCGACCAATGCCGTGCTGCACCTGCTCGCCATCGCCGCCGAGGCGGAGGTGCCGCTGACGCTCGACGACTTCAACCGCATCGGCGAGCGCGTCCCGCACCTGGCCGACGTCAAGCCCTTCGGTGCTCACGTGATGAGCACCGTCGACCAGGTCGGCGGGGTGCCCGTGGTCATGAAGGCCCTGCTCGACGCCGACCTCCTGCACGGCGACGCCCTCACCTGCACGGGCCGCACCGTCGCGGAGAACCTCGCCGAGATCGACCCGCCTGACCTCGACGGAACGGTGATCCACGCGATGAGCGACCCCATCCACCCGACGGGCGGCATCACCATCCTGCGCGGCTCGCTGGCCCCGGACGGTGCCGTGGTCAAGTCCGCGGGCTTCGACACCACCGAATTCCGCGGGCGCGCCAGGGTGTTCGACGGCGAGCAGGGCGCCCTCGACGCCGTCAGCGACGGCACCGTCGTCGCCGGCGACGTCGTGGTGATCCGCTACGAGGGCCCGCGCGGTGGCCCCGGGATGCGCGAGATGCTCGCCGTGACCGGGATGATCAAGGGAGCCGGGCTGGGCAAGGAAGTGCTGCTGGTCACCGACGGCCGCTTCTCCGGAGCGACCACGGGCTTGTGCATCGGGCACGTCGCACCGGAAGCGACCGACGGCGGCACCATCGCTTTGGTGCAGGACGGCGACCCGATCGTGCTCAACATGACCACCAAGACCCTCGACCTCGACGTCCCGCAGGACGAGCTCGACGAGCGGCGGAACGCCTGGACCCCGCCCGCTCGGGAGCACCGCACGGGTGTGCTGGGGAAGTACTCGAAGCTGGTCGGCTCCGCGGCAACCGGAGCGATCTGCACCTGAACACCCCTCCACAGCGGACGTTCTGCGCACCCGCGACTGTGCACCCGGGCGATCCGGCGTCACGCGGTCCACGCCGAAGTAGATCGAGAAGTGCAGGCGCACCAGGATTTCCGCCGGTGCTCAACCGACGATCGCCCGCACCGCGGTCGAAAAGCAAACCCCGCACGAGCGGCGTAGCCTCGCACTCGGCGCCCCCGAAGCGCCCAGCGCGGGGCCACGCCGCTCAGACGAGGGGGAACCATGACGAATGTTCAACCGATCCCGCAGGATTTCCCGCGGGTCACGCCTTACCTGTTCGTCGACGACGCCAATGCCGCGATCGATTTCTACTGCCGGGTGCTCGGCGCCACCGAGCGCATGCGGATGCCGATGCAGAGCGGCAAGATCGCGCACGCCGAGATCGCCGTCGGCGACGCGGTGATCATGCTCGCCGATGAAGCACCTGACATGGGCGCCCGCAGCCCGAAATCCATCGGCGGGACACCGACGATGCTCTACGTGTACGTCGAGGACGTCGACCAGGTGTTCCACGAGGCCGTCCAGTCCGGGGCGACGGTGCTCAACTCGGTGGAGAACAGGTTCTACGGCGATCGGAGCGGCGAGTTCGAAGACCCCTTCGGGCACTCCTGGAGCATCGCCACGCACGTCGAGGACGTGTCCGAAGAGGAGATGTCCCGGCGCATGGCCCAAGCCATGAACGGCTGAGCCGCAATCACGCTCACCGCTGATCCACACAGCGAAACGCACGATCCGGCGCACTCATCCTCGCTGCGAACCGATCCGCAACACCTGGATCCGGCAATGCTGCTGAAGGATGGGTCGATGCAACCAAAGTATCGCGTGCTCGCTACGAAGGAATGGAGCGATATATGCGATCTGCTGATTCGCCGGTCGTGGCCGTGCCCTTAGCTTGGTCATGCCGGGCCTCCTGGCCCGGCATCGGAAGACACGCTGAGGGGATCACGACAATGCGAAACATGTTCCGGGCAGCGGCCGTCGGCGCGGCGAGTGCGGTTTCGATTCTCGGCTTGACGGGCGTTGCCCTGGCCGCACCCGCTGGCGCAGCGCCTTCATCCAGCAGCTCCACGGCGATGAGCGAATGGGAGTACGCCGGTTTCTACGACACGAAGCGCCAGTGCCAGGGCGGCGGCGAGATCTACCTGAACCACGGTTACTCGGACTACCGCTGCACGTACCAGCTCTCGAACGGGCAATTCCTCCTCGAGACCCGCGACTGAGCGGGCGGCCCAGCAGATCAGGTGCTCGTCGTTACCTGGTCTGGGCATGGGCAGGGTCGAGGTCATCGACGCGGCGCCACAAAGGCCCTCGGCGATGTCCTCGACCAGCCACAGTGGACCGGAGCCGCGGCAGAACGCGGTGCAAGCGCCGATTCAGAGCGGCATCGCCGCACTCCTGGGCCGCTGCTCCCACGAGCGTTCATCCGGACTCCTCCACGTGCGCGGAGGGCACCGGCTCACGACCGCGGGGTCTTCAGGTGTCGTGCAGCTCGTCGAGGAGCGCGAAGCCGTCCTGGATCCACGCCAGTTCGGTTCGGGCGCGCGCGATCAGTCCGTCGTAGGCGTAGATCTTGTAGCGGACGGTCAGCTCGGCCTCGCGCTCTTCCAGCTCGGCGATCCGCGCCGCCAGGGTGGGATGGCTGCGGTCGGCGAGGGTCGCTCGGGTGTCCTCGAGCGTGGCCAGGTGCTCTTCCCAGTACGCCTGCTGCTGCCGCAGCTGCTCGCGCACCGCCGCCGGGTCGGCGAAGTCGAAGTACGCGGCCTTCAGGTAGGCGGGGTCGCGCTGCCACTGCGGCACCAGGGGCGATTCCATCCACTCCCGGAACTCGGCGAGGCCCGCGTCGGTGACGTGGTACTCCTTCTTGGTCCCCTTCTTGCCCCAGGGAATCTCGACCGAGGAGAGCAGCCCGTCGCGCTCCATCCGGTTGAGCGCCGGGTAGATCTGCGAGTCCGGGGCGTGCCAGACGTGCGCGACCGAGCGGCTGAAGCTCTTCGAGATGTCGTAGCCGGTCATCGGACGACCCGTCAGCAGCGCGATCAGCGCATATCGCAGCGACAAGACTGCCTCCCCTCCTGATCAGCCACGCTATCCACCCTTGCCAACTCACTATATCCATAGATAGCTTGTGGCTCACGCAACAGATACCTCTCTTCATAGGGAGTTGGCCAATGACGCTCACAACCCCCGCACCGGTGGAACCCGCAGCACCGACCACGGCCGCGGCGAAGATCTTCAACCACCCCCGCAACGCCTGGTACGTGGCGGCCTGGGACCACGAGGTCACCGGGAAGCAGCCGCTGGCGCGCACCGTCGCCGGTGTTCCGCTCGCTCTGTGGCGCAACGCCGAAGGACGCGCCGTCGCGCTCGCCGACGCCTGCTGGCACCGGCTCGCACCGCTGTCGCAGGGCAAGATCCTCGGCAACGAGCTGCAGTGCCCCTACCACGGCCTGCGCTACAACTCGACCGGTCGCTGCACCGCCATGCCCGCGCAGGAGACGATCAACCCGAGCGCGGTCGTGCCCTCCTACCCCGTCGTCGAGCGCTACCGCTACGTCTGGGTGTGGGTCGGCGACCCCGACCTCGCCGATCCGGCCACCGTGCCCGACATGCACCAGGTGGACGACCCGGCCTGGGCAGGTGACGGCGAGACCATCCACGCCGACTGCAACTACCAGCTGGTCCTCGACAACCTGATGGACCTCACCCACGAGGAGTTCGTGCACTCCTCGAGCATCGGCCAGGAGGAGCTCTCCGAGTCCGAGTTCGACGTGACCCACGAAGGCGACACGGTCACCGTCACCCGCTGGATGCGCGACATCGACGCCCCGCCGTTCTGGCTGAAGAACATGCGCGACAAGTTCCCCGGCTTCGAGGGCAAGGTCGACCGCTGGCAGATCATCAGGTTCCAGGCCCCGGCCACGATCTGCATCGACGTCGGTGTCGCCAAGGCCGGCACCGGCGCGCCCGAGGGCGACCGCAGCCACGGCGTGAACGGGTACGTCATGAACACGATCACCCCCGAGACCGACCGCAGCTGCCACTACTTCTGGGCGTTCATGCGCAACTACCGCCTCGACAGCCAGACGATCACCACCCAGCTGCGCCAGGGCGTGCACGGCGTCTTCGGCGAGGACGAGGACATGCTGCGGGCCCAGCAACGCGCGATCGACGCCAACCCGGAGCACGAGTTCTACAGCCTCAACATCGACGCGGGCGGGATGTGGGTCCGCCAGATCCTGGAGCGGATGCTGGCGGCCGAAGGGCGGCCCTCGGCGGCTCCTGCTGCGGGCAGGGGTGCCTGATGGCGGCCCACTCCCAGTCCCGCTGGCAGCGGGCGCAGGTCGTCGAAGCCGATCTCGTCGCCGACGGAGTCCGCCGGATCGTGCTGGAGGTCGAACACCCCGAGCACGCGGCGCCCGGCACGCACGTCGACGTCGCCCTGCCCCGGCAGCAGATCCGCTCCTACTCCGTCGTGCGGTCCGAGGACGGGGGCCGTCGGCTCACGCTCAGCGTGCAGCTCTCCCCCAGCTCCCGAGGTGGTTCCCAGGCCATGCACGTGCTGGCCGTCGGTGACGAGCTCACCGTCACCGGGCCGGTGCAGAGCTTCCCGCTCGCGGTCGGCGCCGGTCGTTACGTCCTGGTCGCCGGCGGCATCGGCGTCACCGCGCTGGTCGCGATGACCTCGGCTCTGCGCCGACGCGGCGCCGACTACGAGCTCGTGCTCGTCGGCCGCAGCCGTCGCGTCATGGCCTACCTCGACGAGCTCAGCACCGAGCACGGCGACCGGCTCCGGGTGCACGTCGACGACGAAGCAACGCCGTTGTCGGTTCCCGACCTTGTCGGCGAGATCGCCGCAGCACCGAACGCGGACACCACCGAGCTCTACATGTGCGGCCCGATCGGCCTGATGGACGCGATCAGGTCGAGCTGGACCGAGCACGCCCTCCCGCAGACCAACCTGCGGTTCGAAACCTTCGGCTCCAGCGGCCGATTCGAGTCCGAGGAGTTCCTGGTCCGCCTCCCCCAGCTCGACCGGGAGGTCGCCGTCGCACCCGACACCTCGCTCCTGGACGCGCTGAACGCGGCCGGGATCGACACGCTCTCGGACTGCCGCAAGGGCGAGTGCGGACTCTGCCTCGCCAAGATCGTCGACGTCGAGGGCACCATCGACCACCGCGACGTCTTCCTCAGCGAGGAGCAGAAGCAGCGCTGCACCAACCTGTGCCTCTGCGTCTCCCGCGCGGTGGCCGGCAACACCGGCGACCGCGCCTCCCTCACCCTCCACCTCAGCTGATCCGGGCCAACGGATCCCTCACCACTGGACACATCCATGACCCTCACGGCACGCATCGGCGCGGCGCCCATGTCCGGCTACCAATGGCTGATCGTCGCGCTCTGCACCTTCATGAACTGCCTCGACGGCTTCGACGTCATGGCGGTCGCGTTCACCGGCCCCTCGGTCACCGAGGAGTTCGGGCTCAACGGTTCCCAGTTCGGGCTGCTGGTCTCGGTCGGCCTGATCGGCATGGCGCTGGGTTCGATGCTGCTCGCCCCCTTCGCCGACCTGATCGGGCGTCGCCCGCTGATCCTGATCAGCCTCGCCTTGGGCACGATCGGCATGTTCGGCGCCGCGATGGCCCCCTCGGTGCTGGTGATGGGCCTGTTCCGGCTCGTGACCGGCATCGGCGTGGGCGGCATCCTGGCCAGCACCAACGTGATCGCCAGCGAGTTCTCGAACGCGAAGAACCGCGGGCTGGCCATCGGCATCTACACCGCCGGGTACGGCATCGGCGCGACCCTCGCGAGCCTCGTCGCCAAGAGCACGGTGGGCGGTGACTGGCGGATCGTCTTCTACGCAGGCGGTTTCGGAACCCTGCTCGCCCTGATCGTCATCGCCGTGCTGCTGCCCGAGTCCATCGCGTTCCTCGAGCAGCGCCGTCCCCGCGCCGCCCTGGAGCGCATCAACCGGACCCTGGCGCGCATGGGGATGGACTCCATCAGCTCGCCCGAACTCGACCAGGCGAGCTCCGCCCGGAAGAACGCCGGGCAGGCCGGTTCGGGCTGGCTGAAGCAGCTGCTCGCCCCCACGATCCTGCTCTGGATCATCTTCATCACCATCATGTTCGGCTTCTACTTCGTCAACAGCTGGACCCCCACCCTTCTCGCCGAGGAGGGGCTGTCGAAGAGCGCCGCGGTCAGCGCCGGAATGGCGATCTCGATCGGCGGCACAGTCGGTTCCGTGCTCTACGGCCTGGCCGCACGGCTCCGCCCGCCGCGGGTCGTGCTGATCGGGTTCTCGCTGCTGTCGGCCGCGATGATGGTCGTGTTCATCCTGAGCACCTCGATCCTCTGGCTGGGCTTCGGGATCGGCGTCATCGTCGGCGCGCTGATCAACGGCTGCATCGCCGGTGCCTACACCGTCGGGCCACCGCTGTACCCGTCCCACCTCCGCAGCGTCGGCATGGGCTGGGCGCTCGGCATGGGCCGGATCGGCGCCATCCTCTCCCCGACCATCGCAGGGCTGCTCAAGGACGCAGGCGCCTCGGCGACCCAGCTCTACGTCGGCGCCGCCGCAGTCGTCGCGCTCTGCGCACTCGCCCTGGTCGCAGTGCGCAAGCACGACCCCGAGTCCACCCCAGCCGCCGAGGAGCCGGCCACAGCCTGAGACAACGCGGGTTCGATCACGCGGACGCACGAGGCGAGGTCGCCGAGCCGACCCACTCGGCTGTGCCGTCCGCGTGATCGTCCACCGGTGCTTGCCGGGGACCTCATTCCTGCGTGGCTCGCACGTGGGAAAGCGGCGGACGCTCCTCGTACCGGACAGGTTCCGCAACTGTTCACGTGCGAGCCGTGGAGTTCCGCCCCGGTTTTGCATCGAATTGCTGCGAAGCCCCCATCCGGTTGATCGCGAAGTGCGTGTCGCGACCGCGTCGCGCGAGGTCTCCCGGTCCCGAAGAGCCGGAGGACATGGATGAGAACCGCAGTCGTCGGTGGCCTCGCGACGGCCTTCCTCGGAGCGGTGATCGCTCCTTACGCGCTGGGAATCGCAGCGACCCCTAATTCCACAACGCGCGATGACGCCGTCGTGGACGGCTTCCAGCAGACGAGCCGCTCGACCGACTGGCAGTTGGAGCAGCGGATTCCGCTGCGCTTCCCGTCCCACCACCCGCAGGGACTGGCCTCCGTCGGCGACCGCCTGTTCCTGTCCACTGTGGAAATCATCGAGAAGCCGCAGAAGTACCCGGAGCCCGTCGACGGGTACGACCGCTCGCCAGGCCGGGGTGTGGGACATGTCCTCGTGCTCGACAGGCAGGGCAACCTGATCCGCGACGTCGTGCTCGGCGAGGGCACCGTGTATCACCCGGGTGGGATCGACTTCGACGGCGAATCGCTGTGGGTGCCCGTCGCCGAGTACCGTCCCAACAGCAGCTCGATCGTCTACCGCCTGAACCCCGAAACGCTGCGCGCCGAGGAGGCGTTCAGGGTCTCCGACCACGTCGGCGGAACGGTTCGAGACCGCGTCACCGGCACCGTGCACGGAGTGAGTTGGGGGTCGCGCACGCTCTACCGGTGGACGCCCGCGGGGCGCGAGCTCTCCCAGCAGGACAACGCAAGCCACTTCATCGACTACCAGGACTGCGACTACGCCGCGAGCCAGGCGATGATCTGCGGCGGCATCGCTGAACTCCCCACCGCAGACGGCGGCGCGTTCGAACTCGGCGGTCTGGCGCTCGTCGACCTCCGGGACAACCGGATCCGCCACGAGATCCCGATGCAGCAGCGGTCCGCGGCCGGTCACGTCGCCACCCGGAACCCGGTCCACCTGGAGCACGACGCCGGAACGTTGCGCCTGTGGGCCGCACCCGACGACGGCGATGCGGCCGGCGGCACCGAACTCCTCGTGTATCGGGCCACGGCGAACGACTGACCCGGTTGCGACTTCGACGACCAACGCCGCGTCTTCGGATCAGGCAACGATCCACGATCCACCATGGCCAGATGGATCAGGATGGGGAAGCTGCTACCCGCAAGGCGGTCGACGACGGTGCCCATGAATTCGGCGGCGGAATCGAAGATCGGCACTCGGTGATGCGGAAATTCGGCGTCCACAAGCGAAGGTCGGTGATCCGCGCGGCTCGCGCGCACCGCGTCCTCTGACCACGTTCCTGCCTCGCCCACCCCGATGAGCCACTCCCTCATCGACCCCTTTGGCATGCGCTCTGACCTGCAACGACGAGCCCGTCACGCCGCCTCTTCCGGAAGCCCGAAATGCCCCCTTTCGCGGGTAGTGGCCCCTGCAGCACGTCGCCATACTTCCTGCACCGAATCGCCATCGTTCTCAACGAGGAGATCACCCATGGCCATCGAAGAACCACGAGCGCGCGAGGTGTCGTTGCGCCGGGTCGCGATCGCGAGCTGCGCGGGAACGACCATCGAGTTCTACGACTTCTTCATCTACGGAACGGCAGCCGCGCTCGTCTTCCCCAAGGTGTTCTTCCCCGCGCTCGGTCCGGCCGCAGGCACCGTGGCATCGTTCGCGACGTTCGCCGTCGCCTTCTTCGCGCGTCCGGTCGGAGCCGTCCTGTTCGGCCACTACGGCGACCGGCTCGGGCGGAAACGCACGCTGATCTCCACATTGCTGCTCATGGGCGTCGCCACCGTCCTCATCGGACTGCTCCCCAGTGCGGAAACCATCGGCGTCGCAGCTCCGATCATCCTCGTGGCCCTCCGCTTCGCGCAGGGCTTCGCCGTCGGAGGTGAATGGGCCGGCGCGACGCTCTTGGCGGCCGAATACGCGCCCAAGGCCAAACGCGGGCTCTACGGCGTGTTCCCCCAGCTCGGCCCGGCGATCGCGTTCGCGCTCTCGAGCGCCACGTTCCTCATCACAGGGCTGGTCATGGGGCACACGGATGAGGCGTTCCTGTCCTACGGCTGGCGCATCCCGTTCCTGGTCTCGATCGTGCTCGTCGGCATCGGTTTCTACGTCCGCCTCAGCATCGACGAAACCCCGGCGTTCAAGGCGGCGCAGTCCGCAGCACCCACCGAACAGCCGACACGGCTGCCGTTCCTCGAGGTCTTCAGGGCGCAACCTCGCGAAGTCCTGCTGTCGGCCGGTTCGCTGACCATGCTCTTCGCGTTCTTCTACATGGGCACCGCGTATCTGACCAGCTACGGCACCAACCCGCAGGGCGCTGGACTCCCGCGCACGGTCGTCCTCAGCATCGGGATCGCCGCGGCGGTGGTCTTCGGCATCGCCACCGTGCTCGCCGGGGTGCTCTCGGACAGGTTCGGCCGCCGAAAGGTGATCATGGGTTCGTGCGCCGTGGGCATCCTCTGGGGACTGGCGCTGTTCCCGTTGCTCGACACCGGCGCCGCCGCCGCGTTCGCCATCGGACTCACCGTGAGCCTCTGCGTCGTCGGCATCTCCTACGGGCCGGCCGGTTCATTCCTCCCCGAACTGTTCGAGCCGCGCCACCGCTACACCGGCGCCGGTCTGGGCTACAACATCGCCGGCGTCCTGGGCGGCGCCGTGCCGCCCCTCCTCGCTCCCGGCCTCGCCGCGACCTTCGGCGGGATCGGGATCGGCGTGATGCTCTCGGTGCTCGGACTGGTCTCGCTGGTCTGCACCGCCGCACTGGCGGAAACCCGCGGCCGGGCGCTCGCCCACGAACGCTCTGGCCTGCCGCCGATGGCGGCCGCCGCCGACTGATCCCGTGACGAGTGTTGGCCGGGCTCGCCCCGGGCCTGCCCAACACTTCGTCCGCGATCCGACCCTCCGCCGGCCGCACTCCTCGGCGAGGCCACGCCCCGAGGTCTCCGCCATGCCATCACCGCGACCGGACTCCTCGGATACGGGTGGGGGGTATATCCGATAGGGTGCTGCCGATGCTGCTGGAAGCAGCACCCGAGGACGAGACCAGGGCGATGAAGAGCATCGCCGAGGACGAGCAGGACCACGCACGAGGCCCGCACCGGAGCCCTCGCCGCTCCAGGTGCGGGTTCACCCTGCGGCAACCAACCGCTTGTTTCACGCCATCGCGGCGGCTACCTCGGCAGCGGCTTCGCCAGCCAGGGCACCGAGTTCGGCGAAGCGGGACTCCGGCACGCGATCTCGTGGTCCCCAGATGCTGACGATGGCGAATGGACGGCGGCCGGAATCCAACACGGGCGCCGCGACACCGTACACCTGGGACTCCAGCTCGCCGACGCTGACGCTGTAACCCTGCTCCCGGATCTCGGCGAGTTCCGCGCGCAGCGCGCGCTGGTCGGTTCGCGTGGTCGCGGTGTACTCCGGCAGCGGAGAGGCGAGCATGGCTTCGACGTCGCCCTCCGGCAGCCAGGCCAGGAACGCCTTACCGGCCGACGTCGCGTGGATCGGCACCTGCCGACCTAGCCAGCGAGCGCTGAGCACCACGGGCGGCACCACTTCGTCGACGTAGGTCAAGCCGAGCCGCTGCACGACGGCAAGGTTGGCCGTCTCGCCGGTCTGCCGACTGAGCCGCTCCAGAACATCGTGAGCGCGGCGCACGAGGACGTCCACGCCCGCCGTGGCGGCCATCCGGCTGATCGCGAAACCGATCGCATAGCGGTTGGTCACCGGGTCGCGCTCGACCAAGCCGTGGTGCTCCAAGGTGGCAAGCAGCCGCCACGCGGTCGCCCGGTTGAGACCGCAGTCCGCAGCGAGCTCGGCTGCCGGGCTCCCGCCCGGGGAACTCGCCGACACCGCGTTGAGCAGCGCCACCGCGCGGTCGACCGACTGCACGCGGCCAGCCGAGGACTTGTGTTCGTCCTGGTCGTGGGCCACTTCCACACTCATGACCCCACCCTAGGGGATTGACTCCGCGTCGCCGCGCGCGGCGCTGCCCGAGCGGGCCCCTCAGTCGTCAAGCCTTGACTGCCCTCATATCGGCTCGTAGCGTCGCACATTACGAACTTCCACTGCATGATGTGAGATGAAATGGATCGAGTGGTCACCCCATACGAAGGCAGCGGACATCGCACGTGGGACGACACCGCAGAAATCCCGGCGCCGCTGCGCCTGCACCAGACACCGGTCAGCTCGCGATGGGTCGACTACAACGGCCACATGAGCGAGTCCTGCTACCTGCTGGTTTTCGGCGACAACTCGGACGCGTTCTTCCGCTACCTCGGCATCGACGAGCAGTACCGGGAAGGCGGGCACTCGCTGTACACGGTGGAGACGCACATCCACAACCGCCGCGAGGCAGCTGAGGCCGAGCCGCTGGCGTTGAGCCTGCGGTTGCTCGACCACGACGCCAAGCGAGTGCACGTCTTCCACGAGATGCGGCACGGGGAGACCGACGCGCTGCTGGCCACGGCCGAGCAACTGCTGGTGCACGTCGACATCGATCGCGGCAGGTCGATCGAACTGCCACCGCACCTGCAACACCGGCTGGCCGCGATCCACCGGTCGCACGCCGCTATGCCTTTCCCCGACCTCGTCGGGAAGCCCATGGGCATCCGACGCTAGCGGGCGCCCGTCCTTCGGCGAAGCAGTCACTCGCTGCCGAAGCGTCCGCGCCTTCTCCCGGGCCGTGAGAACAGTCTTCAAGGAGCACACCGTGGATTTCGACCTGACCGACGAACAACGGATGATCGTCGACACCGTGCGCAAGTTCGTGACCACCGAGCTTCAACCGCACGAAGACACCGTCGAGCACCTGGACGAAGTGCCGCCCGACATCGCCGAGCGCATCCAGCGCAGGGCGGTCGAAGCCGGCCTCTACGCTGCCAACATGCCCGCTGATCTCGGTGGTGGCGGCTTGGACGCCACCGCGATCACGCTAGTGGAGCGGGAACTCGGTCGCACCAGCTACGCGCTGCAGATGCTCGTCGCCCGCCCGAGCAACATCCTGCAAGCCTGCGAAGGCGAACAGCGCGACCGCTACCTGATGCCCGCGATCCGCGGCGAGCGCCACGACTGCCTGGCCATGACCGAACCCGGCGCGGGCTCGGACGTGCGGTCCATGACCACCCGCGCCGTCCGCGACGGTGACGACTACGTGCTCAACGGGACCAAGCACTTCATCAGCCACGCCGACACCTCCGACTTCGTCGTGCTTTTCGCCGCCACAGGTACCGAGCAGACCCCGCGCGGGCCGAAGAACCTCATCACGGCGTTCCTGGTGGACCTCGACTCCCCCGGGCTGACCGTTCAACGCGGGTCGGCGTGCGTCTCTCACCGCGGCTACCACCAGTGCGAACTCGTCTTCGACGACTGCCGAATTCCAGCCGGGCAGCGGCTCGGCGAAGACGGCGCAGGATTCGACCTGATGAACCAGTGGTTGGGAGCCAGCCGACTGAGCGTCGCGGCCACCAGCGTCGGCCGCGGGCACCGGGTGCTGGAAACGGCCACCCGATGGGCGGCGGAAAGACAGCAGTTCGGCCAGCCCATCGGCAAGTTCCAGGGGGTCGGGTTCCAGTTGGCCGACATGGCCACCGAGCTGGACGCCGCGGAGCTGCTCACCCTACGTGCCGCCGCGAAGCTCGACAGCGGCGACATGACCGACCAGGAAGCCGCTATGGCCAAGCTGTTCGCCTCCGAGGCGCTGGGCCGGATCACCGATCGAGCGCTGCAGATCTTCGGCGGCATGGGCCTGATGTCCGAGCTGCCCATCGAACGGTTCTGGCGCGATGCTCGTGTGGAGCGCATCTGGGACGGCACCAGCGAAATCCAGCGGCACATCATCTCACGCGCTCTGCTCCGCCCGCTGGGTGCGTGATCCGTCGAACCTCGTGAGCCGTCGTTCCAGTTCCTACTTGCCCGCAAAACCCCCTCCATCACGAGCACCGAACGACCCCGAGGGTGTGTCATGAGCGCTGATACCAAGCCCATTTCACCATCACGACAGGAAAACCTGCGCCGTATGCTGACGCCCCGGCACATCGCCGTGTTCGGCGGCGACACCGCGGCCGAAGCGATCCGGCAGTGTCGTCGAGTCGGCTTCGCCGGACCCATCTGGCCAGTGCATCCGACCCGGAGCGCTCTCGAGGGCCTGCCGTGCTATCGCAGTGCCGCCGAGCTCCCCGACGCACCGGACGCCGCATTCGTCGCGGTGCCGAGAGAGGCAACCGTCGACGTGGTCGCCGATCTCGCGGCACGTGGAACCGGCGGAGTGGTCTGCCACGCCGCCGGTTTCGCCGAGCACGGCAGCGGCGGTGCCTCCCTCCAGCAGTCCTTGGTGGACGCTGCGGCTGACATGGCGCTGGTCGGCCCCAACTGCATCGGCATCCTCAACTACCTCGACGGCGCTGCACTGTGGCCGGACCAGCACGGCGGCCAGCGAGTTGACCGCGGAGTCGCGGTGCTCACCCAAAGCGGCAACATCGGCCAGAACCTCACCATGCAACGCCGCTCGCTACCGCTCGCTCAGCTGATCACCCTCGGCAACGGCGCGGTGACCGGCGTCGCCGACCTCGTCGAGGCGGTGCTCGCCGACCCGCGCATCACCGCGATCGGTCTGCACTTGGAAGGCATCGACGACGTGGCAGGCCTGTCCCGGATCGGACTCCGAGCGCTGCGCGCAGGAGTCCCCGTGGTGGTGCTGAAATCGGGCACCTCCGAGCTCGGAGCTCGGACCAGTCTCAGCCACACCAGCTCCCTCTCGGGTTCCGACGTGCTCTGCGACGCGCTGTTCCGGCGACTGGGCATGGCCCGCGTGCACAACGTGGACACCTTCGTGGAGACCCTGAAATTCCTCCACGCGCACGGCGCGCTGCCCGGCAGCCGCATCACCTCCGCCAGCTGTTCCGGCGGCGAAGCGGCGTTGGTAGCGGACCTGGCCGAGCGGCGCGGGCTCGAGCTGCCGCCGCTGCCGGCCCACACCGAGACGCGGCTGCGGCAACTGCTCGGCGAGCGGGTCGCCGTGGCCAACCCGCTCGACTACCACACCTACATCTGGGGCGATCTCGCAGCGCAGACCGCGTGCTTCACCGAGCTCCTCGCCACCGGCCTCGACTGCCACCTGCTCCTGGTCGACTTCCCCCGCGATGACCGCTGCGTCGACGGTCCGTGGACGACCACCGCGGACGCCTTCCTGGCAGCGCACCGCGCGGTGGGCGGAACGGCGTGCGCCGTCAGCTCGTTGCCCGAAGGAATCCCGGAGCACCTCGGCGAACGACTGCTCGACTCAGGCATCGCGCCCATGCAGGGCATCGGCGACTGCCTAGAGGCGATCGCCGCCGCCGTGCAAATCGGTGCGGCGCAAAGGCGAGTGGAATCACTGACCCCGTTGGAGGCCCCAACAGCAGGCACCTACGAGCACCACCAGCTTGACGAGCACGTCGGCAAGCGCGAGCTGGCAGCCGCCGGACTCACCGTCCCCGAGGGCGTGCTGACCACCTCCCACGAAGCACCGGAGGCCGCCGCCGGTCTTGGTTTCCCCGTGGTGGTCAAAGCAGTGTCAACCGACTTGGCGCACAAGAGCGAAGCCGGCGGCGTGCGCGTCGGTCTGACGAGCCGGGAACAAGTGCGAAGCACCGTGGCCGAGATGGACTCGCTCACGGATGCCTTCCTGGTCGAGCGCATGGTCCAGGGCACGGTCGCCGAACTACTGGTAGGCGTGCACCGCGACCCGCAATTCGGCCTCGCTCTGACCATCGGTGCGGGGGGCGTTCTCGTGGAACTGGTACGGGACTCCGCCACCCTGCTACTGCCCGCGACTCGCGACCAGATCGAGGAGGCCCTGCGCGGGCTGCGGATCTGGCCGCTGCTGGCAGGTTTCCGAGGGCCTGGAGCCGATGTTCCCGCCGTGTTGGACGCGATCACCGCCGTCGTCGACTACGCGCGCGGCGAGGAGCGACTCGTGGAACTGGACGTGAACCCGCTGCTGGCGCTTCCGAACGCGGCGGTGGCGGTGGACGTCCTGGTTCGGAAGACGGGCGCTGCTGCGAACGTGCGCTGCGAACCGATTTGACCTTCGCCTCCAAGCCGGCCCCGGTACAGCTCGCGGCACCGATCGGACGCAGCTTTCGCGCGACAACGACAGAGAGGGGAATCCGATGACTGAACAAGTGCGGACCGACGTCGACGGAGGCGTGCTGACGGTGACGTTGGACCGCCCCAAAGCCAACGCGATCGACGTGGCCACCAGCCAGGCGCTGCACGCGGCGTTCGACCGCCTGCGGCGCGAGGACTCACTTCGGGTCGCAGTGGTGACCGGGGCAGGCGACCGGTTCTTCTCCGCCGGCTGGGACCTCAAGGCCGCCGCCGGGGGCGAGGACATCGACGCCGACCACGGACCCACCGGCTTCGCCGGGCTCACCGAGTTCTTCACCCTCGACAAGCCGGTGATCGCCGCGGTCAACGGACTGGCGCTCGGTGGCGGATTCGAGCTCGCGCTCTCCGCAGACCTCATCGTCGCAGCCGAGCACGCGGAGTTCGCCCTCCCCGAGGTAAACCTGGGCATGGTCGCCGATTCCGGCGGCGTGCTCCGCTTGCCGAAGCGCCTGCCACCAGCGATCGCCTCCGAGCTGCTGCTCACCGGCCGCCGCATGACGGCAGCCGAGGCGGAGCGGTGGGGCCTGGTCAATCGAGTGGTCCCACCCGCGGACCTCCTGGTCGAGGCGACCGAACTGGCTCAGCAGGTCTGCGCGGCCGCACCACTGGCGACCGCCGCGGTCAAGGAGATCACCAGGCGCACCGGCTCCCTGGACGTCGAATCGGGTTACCACCTGCTGCGCAGCGGTGAGCTGCCGAACTACCGAGCCATGCTCACCTCAGCCGACGCCGAAGAGGGCCCCCGCTCCTTCGCGGAAAACCGACCTCCTCGGTGGACGGGCTCCTGACGAAACCGACCGAGCAAACACCGCAATCCCGTCACCGGATCGCCCGGTCAACGCAGGTATCGCCCTTGCACGGATAGGTCAGCACGAGCAGCTCTCGCTGGCCTGCCTCGCAGCCGCCGCCGGCGAGTGGCGGTACGGGGGAATGAACCCTTGATCGTCAGTGCCCCGTGCCGGTACCCGCGAGAGTCGCGAGTTCACCCCCCGGGGCGTTGCCCGGGCAGGAGAGTTTCCTGTGTTCGTACGGGCCGAAAGGCCCGATCGAACACGGACCGCACGTCGGATACTGCATTGGGGCGATGCGCGGCTAAGGGGAGGCGATGACCGAGATCATCGGGCGGTGGCAAGCTGGGCACTCCGACTGGCTTCCCATCCCACCGTACGAGATCATCCTGGAAGCGACTCCGCCGAAGTGGCTCCTGACCTACCTGGTCTTCGGCGAGCGACAGGCGTTCATCGGGTTCGACACCGAAGAAGAAGCCCGCCGAAACGTGGTCTGGTTGAAGACCCGGTGCCCGGTGTACGACGACGACTGGATCGACTTGACGCCGCGCATTCACGATGCGTAACCGTCCGTGGCCGGCGGCCGGGGTCCGTGGCGGAATCAGCGGGATGCAGGCAGGCCACGTGGCGCGACAGGCCTGTGCGCTCGATCAACCGCGTCCGGTCGAAGGGCCGAACCCCCAGCGGCGAACAGCACCGCCACGCACGCCCGCCGGCTCGAACCCCGCCGGCTAGGCGCCGACTACGAACACGGACAGCGCGACCGTGCCGAGGACCAGCAGCATGACAAGTCCGATGCTGAGCATGGTCCAGTCGATCGTGGTCCTGACCCCCACGCCGTGCCGGGATGTGGTCATCGCTGCGTCCTCCTTACTCCTCAATCGCCGGTGAGGCCCCAACCGAAGTGGCCGGGGTGCCCCTCAGTAGTGAACCGACTGGACGCGGCCTCCGCACGTGCCGAAAGTCCCGGACATCCGATGACCACCCGCGCGGTGATCGGGGAAGCTCTCCGCCGACCGGCGGGCAGCACTTCGGGAACTTGGACCCTGCATCGACGGGACCCCAGGTCGTAGTGTCCGTGGTCATGTTGCGGCGGACCGAGGTCACCATCGGCGGTCAGACCTGGGTGTTCACCACGGAGCGGATCGGGGCCGACCCGGTGACCGGCGAAGAGGAGTACGAGACGACCATCGCCCCGCCCTGCACCGACGTCGCCAAACCGGCCCGGCGCTGCCTCACGCAGCAACGGGCGCACCAGGTGCATCAGATGTTCGTGGACGAGTTCGTCGCCACCGCGCACGGCCACGCGGACATCAACTCCTACCCGCAGAACTGACTCACGATCTTGATCTCAAGCTGGCGGGCCAGGACGCGGTTGACGCAGCGGCGCCCGAAACGGTGATCATCGAGCCTGACGGTCCACGTGGTCACCGATCAGTCCGGTCGGTTCCCGGTCGGGATGACGATCTTCGTCTCCCGCCCCTTGGTGAGGTAGAAGTAGAAGTACTGGCGGACGGCTTCGTCGAGCGCCCACGCGGCTTCGGGTACCAGGGGCGCGGTGATGAGTCCCTCGCGGAACTCGACCACGGCGCGCCAGGCTTCCGGGATCACCCGGTCCCACACGGGCTCGCGCGGGATGCCGTCCCAGTCGGCGGCCTCGTCGCCGACCAGGTAGCGGGCAAGGGCATTGCACATCGGGCGACTCACGCTGCCGGGACTGGTCTGCTCGGCGAGCTGGCCGAGCAGGACGTCGGTGAGCGCGACGCCTTCCGGTGTCGGACCCATGTTGCGGGCCAGGACCTGGTCGGACTGGGCGTAGGCCGCGTCCCAGGTGGCGGGAATGTACTCGTCGGCGATGCCGAGCAGGTGCGCGGTCACCTGCCAGACGTGCAGGTAGGCCTCGGCCTCGTCGTCGCTGATCGCAACGTCCCACTCGCGCATCGTGCGCATCGCGAAGGTCGGCAGCGTGTGCCAGGTGACCAGCATGTCCTCCTGGCTGATGGGGATGTCCTCGTCGGTGCCCGCGCCGTTGCGCCAGTGCGGCGACTGCGGCAGCAGGTAGCGCACGGCCGCGTGCACCAGCCGGGTCTTCACGCACTCCACGACGCACGTGCCGTCAGCGCGGTAGGCGTTGAGCGCCCCGACGGAGAACCCGAACCGGCTCGTCTTGGCGACCCGGTCCTCCATGTCGGCGCCGCCGGCCGAGTGGTAGACCGCGCGTGCCTCCTTGGGGATGGCGGTCGCGAGGATGCCGCCGCCGGGCCCGTTGCACAGGTTGAGGTAGATCCCGCGGGCCTTGTTGAACTCGGCTGCGGCTTCGAGCTTCTCGCGATCGGCCCACGCCGGCAGCTGCCGGGCGCGCTCCAGGAAGTCGCGCAGGTCGACGGGCAGCCCGTCGGGCAGCGCCTGATCGTTGCGCTCCCAATTCCACAGCAGCTCGTTGACCCTCGGGATCAGGCCGCGCTCGAACAGCGAGGCCAGCAACGGATCGCCGTCGGCATCCCACACCCAGTGCGGATCGGCTCCGCCCCCTGCCCCGGCCACCGAGCCTCTCGGGGACCAGTTCCACCCGACCAGCGCCCGCGCCTGCCCCGGCGAGGCCGCCACCAGCGCACCCAGCGCCGTGGCACCACCGGCCAGCAATGCGACGCGCCTGCTCAACTCCGCCATGCTGCACGCTCCTCTTCCCGCCGTCGCCCTCGTTCAGGACGGGCGGTTGCCCTGCGGGATCTCGATGCTGATCTGCTCGCCTTCGGAGAGGTGGAGCAGGACCGCCTGCCGCAGGAACTCGTCGAACATCCAGTACGTCTCGGGCGCTCCGGGGAAGTGGACGCCCAGTTCGCGGGCGGCGATGAACGGCGGCCAGAGCGTCTGCAGCACCGGGTCGTAGACCGGCTCGCGGGGGATCAGCAGCCAGTCGGCGATGCGGTCCCCGAGGACGTAGCGGGTGAACGCGCCGATGAGCGGTTCGCTGAAAGCGCCGTTGTCCGGCCCGAGGTTCAGCAGGATCTGGGCGAGGTCGTTGCCCTCGGGCGTCGGTTCCAGAACGGGGTCCAGCACCTGCTTCGCCTGGGCGTCGGCCTCGTCCCACGAGGCCGGGATGTACTCGTCGTGGACGCCGAGCATGTGCGCCGTGACCTGCCAGGAGTGCAGGTAGGCCTCGGAGTCCACCGGCGGGATCGGCACCTGCCACTTCACGAGGTTCTGCCGCACGGTGGTGGCGAGGCTGTGCCAGGTGACCATGATGTCGGCCTGGCTGATCGGAACGTCCTCGGGCGCGACCTGGTTCCAGTGCGGCGATTGCGGCAGCAGGTGTCGCACGCCCGCGTGCACCAGACGGGTTTTCACGCAGGTCACGATCATCTCGCCGTCGGGGCGGTAGGCGTTGCGGGTGCCGATGTCGTAGCCGAGCTTGGCGGTCTTGGCGATGCGGTCCTTCATGTTCGCGCCGCCGTAGGAGTGGTAGACCGCGCGCGCCTCCTTCGGGATGACGGTGCTCATCATGCCGCTGGCCATCCCGTACAGGAGCCCGAGGTACAAACCCCTCCGCTCGGTGAAGTCGTAGGCCTGATCGAGCTTCGCCTGGTCCGCCCATGACGGCAGCGCGCGCGCCTGCTCCAGGAAATCCCGCAGGTCAGCGGGCAATCCCTCCGGCAGCGGTTGGCTGTTGGTGGTCCACGTCCGCAGCAGTTCGTTGACCCGCGGCACGTCACCTCGGTCGAGCAGGGAGGCGACCAGGTCGTCCGCCTCCGGGTCCCACACCCGCCTCGGGTCGGCACCCGCACCGGAACCTGCGACCGACCCTCCAGGTGACCACGTCCACAGAGGACGCGCATGCGCTGATCCCGCTGCGCTCAGCGCCCCGAGCGCACCCAGAACTCCGCCGATCTTCAACGCGTTTCGCCTGTTGTGCTCCTCCATGGCCGAACTCCTCCTCGAGTTCCCGACACCCTGGTTGGAATCCTGATACGCATTGTGCTTCTCTGTATCAGAGGGAAGCACAACGTGATCCGAAACGCCAGAGCTCGGTCGAAAGAAGGACTTCGTGGAACCCATCCTGTCCGGCCTGATCACTCCCGGGCCCGACCACGGGGAATCGTTGCTGGAGCGCGCGTTCGCCGAGGCCATCGACCGTTCCGAGATCACCGACGAGACCACCGAGCGCGTCCTGGAAGCCGCGCACGAGCAGTTCCGCCGGATCGGCATCCGGCGATCGACGATGGAGGACGTCGCCAAACGAGCCGGGGTCTCCCGGATCACCGTCTACCGCCGGTTCAGCACCAAGGACTCCCTTGTCCAACAGGTCATACGCCGGGAGTTCCGCCGCTACTTCGACCGGTTCCTGCTCGACATCCAAGGCGCCAAGACCCTCGCCGAGCGAGTCGAGATCGGCTTCGCCGGCTCACTGCGCGCCATCCGGGACAACCCCCTCATCGGCGGCCTCATGGACACCGAACCCGAGATCGTCGTGCCGTCGATGATCAGCGACGGCGGCAGGACCATGACCACCGTCAGCCGGTTCGTCGCCGGACGACTCAGCGAAGAACAACGCGCAGGAACCGTCGCCGCGGACATCGACGTCGAGGTCGTCGCCGAGATGATGGTCCGCATCTCGACCTCGTTCCTGGTCACCCCGAGCCATCACATCGATCTCGACGACGACCAGCAGGTGCGCGCGGTCGCGCGCCGATTCCTCGTCCCCATGCTCCAACCCGCTGACGACCGTTCGCCATGAAGCGATCGCAGGCCGCCGTCGTCGATGGACGTGGCGGCGTGCACCGGCCGCTCGACGTGCAGTTCCACGAATTCCGCTACATCACCAGCTTCCCGCGCCGAGCCAGCGATGCGATCCGCACCGGCACCGACCCAGGCGAGGCGCCCAAGGTGTCGGAAGGCCGCTGATGTGATGGAGGTAGCCGGTCGAGAGGCAGCGTCGGGGTTCTTGATGGCTGACGGCCGCGTATCCGAAATCGCCGCGAGCTCATCGCGCCAGCACGCTGCCCATCAGGACAGGCGAGACTCGAGCACGCTCACGTAGTTGGCGACCGCGAGCCCGCCCATGTTGTGAACGGCGGCACGATCCGCTCCGGGCAGTTGGAGATCACCGGCGGTGCCGGTGAGTTGCATGCCGGCGAGCACGATCTGGGAAACACCATGCGACCAAGGTCGCAACGGACCGATCTCGACACCATCCGGAAAACCCCTGGCCCTCACCCCGACCGATCACCCGATCACCTCCGGGCGACCGGTCGGCTCACCCGCGGTGAGCACATGGCGCGAGCGGTCTGGATTCGCCGATGCTTTCCCTTAGCCGGATCAGTGCGTGCGGGTGGAGTCGCTGCGGTCTGCTGTGAGGCTGGCTTCGATCTCCTCCAGGCTGCGGTTCTTGGTCTCCGGAAGCCACCGGTAGAGGTAGCCCAGGCACAGCGCGCCGAGCAACGCGTAGATCCAGAACACCACCGAAGCACCGAGTGCGGAAATCAGGGTCAGGACGGTCAGCGACACGACGAGGTTCATCGCCCAGTGGGTGACGATTCCGAACGATGCCGCCTGACCTCGAACGTTGTTGGGGAAGATCTCGCTGTTGACCAACCAGATGGCGATGCCGAGACTGCACGCGAACGCCGACTCGTAGATCATGAGCACGACGATCAGCCAGCTCACCGTCGCGCCCTGCAGCGGGAACAGGAACACGATCCCGATCACCACGAGCGCGAGGACGATGACCGCCGTACCGCCCAGAATCCAGGGGCGACGGCCCACTCGGTCGATCCACAGCAGCGCGGGCAGCGTGAACAGCACGTTGACCACCCCGATCGCCACCGAAACGCCGATCGCCGCGGTCTTGCCGAACCCTTCGTCCTCCAAGATCGTCGGTACGTAGTAGATGATCGCGTTCACACCGACCACTTGGCTCGCCCCCGCTGCGACCACGCCGACCGAAACCCAGCGGCGGTAGCGCGGACCGAGCAGCTCGCGGTAGGTGATGCGCCCCTCCGCGCGGACCGCTTCCCGGATTTCCGAGATCTCCGCCTCGACCTCGTCCGCTCGCCTGGTTCGCACGAGCACACCTCGCGCTTCGGCTTCCCGATCGTGCGAGAGCAACCACCGAGGGGATTCCGGGAGGGCGAGCAGCCCCACCGACATCAACACCGCCGGCAGCACGCCGACCCCGATCATCCACCGCCACGAAGCGGACTCGGACAGGCCGTATCCGACGAGGTAGGCCATCAGGATTCCGACGGTTACCATGAACTGGTGCAGCGACACGAGCCTGCCCCGGTTGCGAGGCGACGCGAGCTCGGCGATGTAAGTCGGTACGACCAGCGAGGAAATGCCGATCGCCACGCCCAGGAACACCCGCGAAACGATGAGCCATCCGGTGGCGGGAGCGACCGCTGAACCCAGCGTTGCCAGCGCGTACAAGACGGTGACTCCGGTCAGGGTCCGCTTGCGCCCGAACCGATCTGCCAACTTGCCACCGACGATCACCCCGGCGACGGCCCCTGCCAGCAGCGCTGCGGTCACCACCTGCTTCATCGTCTCGCCGAGCGCGAACGCGTCGCTGATGTACGGCAGTGCTGCTGCGACGACGCCCGTGTCGTAGCCGAACAGCAGCCCTCCCAGCGCGGCGACGAACGAGGCGGCGGCAACGAGCGCGCCTCCTGTCAACCTCGCCACCCCGGGGGCCGGGGCATGCTCTTCGCCTGGAGCGCGCGCCATGGTCTCCTCCGTCGCCTCTCCGTCCGCGATTACCTGCGCGATCGGGCACTTCGGCCTGGCGCTGAGTGTCAATCCGGTGGTCGACCTGTGCAACCACGGCGTGAGTCACGGTGTTCGGTGCCGGGCCATGACGCCCGGACATCCGGGACATCGGCTCACGCGTGCACGCGACACCGAGGTGACGAACACGGCAAAGGCCTTCTGGTGCTGCATCATCCGACACCATGCCATCGGTCGGAACTCGCCGCTGACCGTTCATCGTCCCTCGAGTGGTGGACGAGCGGGCCACCGCCTCCTGTCCACGAGGAGCACGCGACGGCGGCTTCCACCCGCGAACAGCCGGCCACCAACGACTCACGCATCACTGCGCAGCAGCCGGAACACAGTGGACATCGCTCCCCCGGCAGGAGTGCCCCGTGCAGCGACCGCACCCGCCGACGACGAATGCGCGGCGACGTGCAAGCGGTGCTGTTGAGAGAGGTGAGACGTCACCGCGACAGGTGATGATGTTCGGTCGCTGTCTGCGGCCGAGTCAGTCCTCCTGGCCGCGGACGGTGCCGTGGAAGAGAGCGATGACCTTCTCAGCGTCCCCCTCCAACGCCACGTCGGCGCTGCACCATGCCGGGAACTTCGTCCGGTAGCCCGCGTCCTCGCCGCCCCGCGTCCGCCGATCGACAAGGGTCTGCCCGCGGCTCAAGCCGGGCGCGAGCTCGACCTGCACCGGATGCGATCCGAACGTGAACAGCTCCGGTGCCACCAGGGCGCACACGGCACCGGCGTCACCGATGACGGGATTGGTGATGATCCGGCCATCGGCGGGCTCGATCAGCTCGTATCCGAGCAGATCCCCGACCGTTCTGGCGACCGGGTCGTCAGAACTCCGCATGCGAGCGACCGTGTCGTCGTCGACGAGGATTCGGTCGAAGACGTCGAGCCCGTACATCGTGAGCGGAACGCCGCTGTTGAGTACCACGTGCGCGGCCTCGGGGTCATGCCAGATGTTGAACTCCGCGACGGCGCTCGCGTTGCCCACCGAAGCGGTTCCGCCCATGAAGACGATTCGCTCGATCCGTTCGGCTGCTCCCGGGTGGAGCCGGAGGAGCAGGGCGATGTTGGTCAGCGGCGCGAGGGCGACGATCGTGAGCGGTTCGTCGGCCGCGAACAGCTCACGCCGGAGCATCTCGACCGCGTGCACCTGTTCGGGGATCCGGGAGCTCTCCGGCAGCACCACCCCGGCCAAACCTCGCTCGCCGTGCACCCAGGCCGCGTCGCGGGCCGGCTCGATCAGCGGCCGCGTCGCGCCGCGCGCGACTGGGACTCGCACCCAAGGTGATGATCACCGAGGTGGAGGCCTCGACGCCAGCAACCGAGCGGCGTCGACGGCGGCTCCTGCATCGAGCGTGCCGCGCCGCTCGGGCGATCAAGCAGCGCGATGGCCTCGCCCTCGTTGACGATCAGGGGGTCGGCTCGCCGCAACGTCGACGCGGCCAATGACACGACCGGGGCGAGGTTGAGCACGAACCGGACGTCGGCACTCGCGCACCGAGCCGCGAAGGCCGCGATCGTCTCGGGCGGCACCTCCCCCCTGCGCCAGCCCGACCGTGGCCAAGCCGTCGTCGAGCGCGGACATCGCTCCGGGCGCCTCGAGCCCAGCGGGCGTCAGCTCGCCGTTCGCGCCCTTCCGCGAACTGGCGGAAAGTCGTTCCGGAAAGACGACTGACTGCTGTTCGTGGCCGAAACGCTAAGCGACCCGGAAGAATCGGACGAACAGAGATCATCTCTCTGCTCCATCGACACTGCTGATGCAAACCCGGATCGGCATAACCCAAACGGATTTCAACCATCCAGTAGAAATGCCTGCGGAATAAGGTGTTTCAGAAATCGATCCGGGGCCCGGCGTTGAGCACGGCCACCGCGTGCGCGACCTCGTGCCGGAATCGAGAGAGGGTCTCGCCTCCGCCCAGATGCAGGGCCGGCACGCCGACTCGGCACAGGACACCCCGACCCACTGTTGCGCCGCGACGCCTAGGGGTTTACCGCGGTCGCACCGGTACCGGTTCAGCCGAGGAAAGTTCGAATTCATCGATGTCGCGGGGTAAACCGTCGCACCCCGTTGGGCAACCAACCAGCCGGACGCATCGAACGCGAACCACGTCGCTGGAGGAGCCGCATGAACAGCACGCAGGACGAACGAGACGAGATCGGCGGAGTCCGAAGACCGACCACGGTCCGCCGGTGGCGATTCGGGGCGGTGGCCGCCGTGCTGACGCTTGTGGCGGTCGGCGGCACTGCCTGGGCGGGAACGGATCAGCGGTCTGCGCACCGCCCGCTCAACCCGCCCGATGCTCCAGCCGCGATCGGCCCCTATTCCCAGGGCATCTCGACCGGCCGGATGGTGTTCGTCTCCGGCCAGCTCCCGATCGACCCGGCCACCGGGCGTCTCCTGGCCGACGAGCCCGTCGAGGAGCAGACCCGGCAGGTGCTGCGCAACGTGCAGGCCGTGCTCAGGGCCGATCAGCTCGATCTGGCCCATGTCGTCAGCACCACCGTCTACCTGTCCGACTTGGACGAGTTCGAGCGGTTCAACGCCGCCTACGCCGAGTTCTTCCCCGGAGAGGCGCCTCCGGCCCGAGCCACCGTGCAGGTCGCCCGAGTGCCGAAGGACGCCGCGGTCGAGATCTCCGCGATCGCGGTCCGCTAGCCCACCACCCCGGAACACGGAGGGATCACGCAGTGTCGACATTCTCGAGGAAGACCCAGGACTTATCCCGCAGAGGCTTCTTGCGCTTCACCGGTGCGAGCGCTGCCGTCGCCGGATTGAGCACCACCGCCTTCTCCGCGGGCGCCGGTGCCGCGGGGCTCGCACCACGAGCCGCGGACCTGCCCAGCGGCAACGACGACGCCTACTGGCGCGAGGTCGAGCGGCTGTTCATGCTCGACAGGGACGTGCTGTACATGAACCTCGGCACGGTTGGTTCGCCACCGCGTGAGGTCGTCGAGACCGTGGATCGCGTGCACCGCGAGGTCGCCATCGGCGCGAAGTCCGCCTACAGCGACTTCGCCGACGTGCGCGCGGTGGCCGCCGAGGGCTACGGCTGCGACCCCGACGAGATGGTCATCTCTCACAACACCAGCGACGGCATGTCGAAGATCCTCGCAGGCCTCAACCTGCGCGCGGGCGGCGAAATCCTCACCACCAACCACGAACACCCCGGTGGAGACGTGCCGATGGCTCTGGCCCGGGACCGCCACGGAGTGGTGATCAAGCGGGTCGAACTCCCGGTGGGCAACGACCAACGCGCTGAGGACTACGCGGTGGCCTTCGAACGGGCGATCACCAACCGGACGAAGGTCATGCTGTTCTCGGCTCCGACCTACAAGACCGGCACGATGCTGCCGATCCCACTGCTGGCCAAGGTCGCGCAGGCGCACGGCGTGACCACCGTTGTCGACGGCGCCCACATCCCGGGGATGATGGCCTACAGGTTCCGCGAGCTCGGAGTGGACTTCCTGGCCGGTTCCGCCGCGAAGTGGCAATGCGGGCCCGGTGGTACCGGCGTGCTCTACATCCGCAACAAGGTGCTGCCGCAGTACAACCCGAACCCGCTGCCCGAGTTCTGGCCCGTGGTCTCCAGCAGCTACCCCGGGGAAGGCGGTCTGCCTCCCCGCTCCAGCGGGCCCGAGGAGAGCTACGACATCGCCAAGTACCTGCAGTCGGTCGGCAACGGCAGCCTCGCGATCATGGCCGGGGTCCGCACCGCCTGCGAGGTGTGGGACCGCATCGGTCGGCAGCGCATCGAGGACCACGCGCTCGAACTGTCCGCCCGCCTCAAGGAACTCATCGCCGAGCGGTGGGGCGTGCCGTCGCTGTACTCGCCGAAGGACGACCCGCGCCTGGCGTCCGCGCTGACCGCCTTCAACCCGTTCCGCGACCCCGCCGACGTGTTCGACGAGGCCAAGTCCGATCAGTTCGTGGCGCGGATGAAGGACGAGTACGGCATCGTCATCCGCAACGTCGACTTCCCGGTGGTCGGCTCGGCCAAGAACCCCGTGCCGGTTCGCATCTCCACCCACCTGTTCCACCAGCACGACGACGTCGAACGCGTCGTCAACGCGATGTGGGACTTGGCGGGCAAGATGTCTTGACCGTGAACACGGGGAGGCCCTTCGGCTCGAGCCGAAGGGCCTCCCCGTGTTCACGGCTGGATGACGATCTCCACCCGGTGCTCGTCTTCGGGCGGTGGAGCGAACAGCGAGTTCAGCGCCCACAGGCCGACCAGGTCGGCCACGGCCACGGTGAGCAGTGCGAGCACGAGCATGGAGAGTCGACGTCTGCGTTCCCTGCGCTGCCATTCCGACCTCGCGTTGGCGTACGCCTCCGGCGAAGCCACCACGGACGTCGCGAGAGCGTCGAGCGTCTCCCGAAGGTGATCCTCCGGATCGTGCCCGGTCACGAGCGCGCCCCCATCATCCGCGACAGCGCGTGCATACCCCGCGAGATGTGGGACTTCACCGCTCCCTGGCTGATGCGCATGGCCTCGGCGATCTCGACCTCCTTCAAGTCCAACCAGTACCGCAGCACCAAGGCCTCGCGCTGCCGCGCCGGCAGCGCCTGCAACGCGTCCACCACCTTCCGCTGATCCTCCCGCAACAAGGCCGCCGACTCCGCCGACTCGACGTCCGATGCCTCGAAGTCGATGTGCTTGCGCAGCACCTTGATGTGCCGGATGCGCATCCGCACGAGGTTGACCACCACCGAACGCAAGTACCTGGGCCCGGCCTCGGGATCGCGAAGCCGGTACCACGTGCGGTGCAGCTCGCAGAACGCCTCGGCGACGATGTCCTCCGCGTCCTGCTCAGCACCCAGGAGCACCGCCAGCCGCAGCAGTTGCGCGTGGTGTCCGTCGAAGAGCCGCACCATCGCCGATTCCCGCTCCAGATCGCGCAGGTCCATGCTGGGCTCGATCGGCCCGACACCGGCCGAACGCGCCGGGTCCGAGTTCGCCTGGGTTTCGTCGTTCGGCCTGGTGGTCATGACACCACGCCTCTCTCACGTCTCACGCGCGCCGAGTCGATGGGGTGGATGACGCTGAGGTGGCCGCGCGGAACCCGAAGAACGCCCAGCAGTAGCTGCGCCACCGCGATCACCAGCAGGTTCACCGCCAGGCCGACGATGCCGGTGTAGATGTGCACCACGGAAGCCCCGACCTGGAGGGGCACGAGAGGGGCGAACCCGCCGACGTTGACGAGCACCGTCCCGGTCACCATGCCGACCAGCCAACCCGCCAACAGCGCCAAAGGGTGCGGTGTGGCCCGACGCAGACCGAGCACGATCATCGGCAGGGTCTGCAGCACCCACACCGCACCGAGCAGATGCAGGTTGATCGCCGCTTGGTCGCGCAGCCCGAGAGCGAACGCCAGGGCACCGATCTTGACCACCAGCGAGGTCGACCGCGCCATGCGGGTCTCCTGAGCCTCTGTCGCGGTCGGGTTGACGAACTCGACGTAGACGTTGCGCGCGAACAAGGTCGCCGCCCCGATGGACATCACCGCGGCCGGCACGAGCGCCGCCACGATCAGCGCGGCGAGCAATATCCCGGTCAACCACCCCGGCGCGAGCGCATCCATCAACATTGGGATCGCCAGCTCGCTCTGCCCACGCGGCGTCCGCACTCCCGCCGCGAGCGCGGCCACTCCGAACAGCGCGAACACGCCGAGCATGGTCGTCCAGCCCAGCAGCCCGACCGAAGTGCGCCGCAGCACCTCCGGACGGCGCGCGGCGAACGCCACCATCAGCACGTGCGGGAACGCGAACAGCGCGAGCGCCGAACCGAGCGCGAGCGAGGCGTACGCAGGCCACAGCGCGGGCGGCAACGACACCGCTTGCGCCCCACCGGCTCGTTCGAGGACGTCGGCCGGACTGCCCAGCTCCACCAGGACCAGGGCGGCCAGGACGACCGTGCACGCGACCGCCAGACCGGCCTTGAACACCGCCGCGACCGTCGGCGCACGCATCCCGTATCGGTACGTCGAGATCGCCAGGATCCCGAAGACCACGGTCAGCACCAGATCACCGGCTCCTCCGTCCGCGTACAGGCCGAGCACGGTGAGCACGGCTCGGATACCGACGAGCTGCAACGCGACGTAGGGCATCGTGGCGAAGATCCCGGTGAGCGACACCGCCAACGACAGCAGCGGCGAGCCGTAGCGCCCTCGAACGAGGTCGGCGACGGTGATGAAACCGTGCGTTCGTGCCACCGAGACGAGCTTCGGGAGCAGCACGAAGCCGATGACGCAGCTCATCACCGTGTACGGGAGCGCGTAGAACCCGATCCCTCCGGAGCTGAAGACCGTTCCGGGCACGGCGGTGAAGGTGTAAGCGGTGTAGATCGTTCCGCCCAGCAGGCACCACAGCAGCGGTCCACCGAGCCGGCGTCCCGCCAACGCCCAGCCGTCCAGTTCATCCGGAGCTTTCCTGCGCGCGAGCCGCCGGGTGACGAGCAGCGCTCCCACCGAGCCGGCGAACACGACCACCGCGCACGCGATCACCGCGACCAAGTTGTCCATGACCACTCCGCACTCTGGCCTCGTCGGTCGACCACCGATGGGGTCCGGCCGCCACCGATGACCAATTTCGGGTCGGCTGCCGGTAAACCATCCGGCAGGTCCCGGCAACTGTTGGGGTGAGTGAGAAAACGCGGGAGGAGCACCAGGTGCTGAGGTAGTGAACCCCAGCGGTCAACGAAAAACCAGAGATCGTCCCACGAGAAATGCTCGCCATCCGGACCGGATGGCGAGCCGGGAAGAGCTGTGCCCGCAACGCCGGTGGCCCATCCCGCTGACGAAGGAGCGACCTGAAAGAGCTTCGGCATGACCGCTGCCGAGACACCGCCGGTAGAAGTGGACGACGAGCCTCAGCGGACTCCACTGCGGAACGGGATCTGGGTGGCGATCGCTCTGACGGGAGGCGTGGCCTGGACCGTCCTGGCCGTTGCCCGCGACGAGCCCGTGAACGCGGTGTGGTTCCTCTTCACCGCGCGGCATGGGCGCTGCACAGAGCCGCGCGGAAGGTGATCTGGTACGTCCGCGACGTCGTCGGCGCAAACGCTTCCAGCGCTACGGCGACCACCTGCGCACACGTCATCGCGACGTCGAACCGCAGCACCGCCGCGTCTACACCACCATTGCACACCGACACCAAGTAACCGATGCCAACGGACAGCGCCGGCGATCGATGTGGAGCCTGAGCGCGATCCGCGACGAGCATGGCTCATCTCATCGACCCATCCGGTAGAACTCGGGATTGGGTGTGAGCGCGGTGAGGTGCGCCATGCGGTTCGACGCGGCGAAGAAGGCCGTGACAGCCCCGACGTCCCAGATTTCGTCGTCGGTGAGACCCGCCTGGCGGGCCTTGTCGATGTCCGCATCACTGAAGAGCTCCGGTTCGCGGGTCAGCGCGAGTGCCAGGTCGACGATCGCGCGTGCGCGTCCCTCCAGTTCGGCACCCCACGGGTTGGTCGCCACGCGATCAGCGATCTCCGGGTCCTTCGTCCTCACTCGCAAGATCGCGCCGTGAGCGACCACGCAGTACGTGCAGTGGTTCGCTCCGGAAGTCGCCACCACGACCAACTCGCGTTCGGCCTTGCTGAGTCCGTCGGGCCGTTCCATCAGCACGTCGTGGTAGTCGAGGAACGCCCGCAGCTCATCCGGACGGCGCCCGAGCGCCCGGAAGACGTTCGGCACGAACCCCGACTTCTCCCGGATCGCCCCTATGCGCTCGCGCAGGTCCTCGGGCAAGTCTTCGACCTCAACAACGCCGAAACGACTGTCGGCCACGACTCCTCCTCTGCGTCACACCTGCGGGAACGACCCAGCTGGGCGCGATTCTCGTCCTCCGCACGAGAGGTGACAACCCGGTCGGTCGGTGGTCGACCGGTCGCGAGCAACTCCCGCGGCGATACTGGATCACCGCCCACCGCTGCTTGGCACGCGGGAGCAGCCGACGAACCACCAGTCCCGAAAGGTCGTGGCGTCAGTGCGCGAGACGCACGCGGAGGGGAACGGATTCCCAGGCGCGGAGGGTGTTGTTGTGGTGCCGCACGGGTGCACCGTCGAGTTCGACGGATTCGATGCGGCGGGCGAGGGCGGTGAGCAGCACTTCGGATTCGAGGCGCGCGACGTGCTGACCGACGCATTGGTGCAGACCCATGCCGAAGCCGACGTGGCCGGACGGGTCGCGGGACAGGTCGAAGTCGTCGGGGTCGTCCCAACGGCGCGGGTCGCGGTTGGCGGCGGCGAGGAACATGAGGACCTTGTGCCCCTGCGGGATCTGGACATCGCCGAGAGCCACTTGGGTGGTCGTGGTGCGGAAGAACGTCTGCACCGGTGATTCCCAGCGCACTGCTTCGTCGAACGCCACACGCGCCAAGCCGGGGTCGTCCCGCAGTCGCGCCCACTGGTCGGGGTGGGTGGCGAAGGCGTGCAGCACGGCGGAAATCGCGTGCACGGTCGTGTCGACCCCGGCGGTCAGCAGGGACCGCACGATCAGCGGGGCTTGTTCCGGCAGGATGTCACCGCGGTCGGCGGCGGCCCAGATTTCCGCGCCGAAGCCCTCAGACGCGAGGACTTCGCGGCGGCACTGCTCACCGACCCAGTCCGACAGCTCCTTGACCCGGGGCGCGCCTTTGGCAACGAGGGCGTTGTTCGGGCCGAACGCGTTGAACGCGTGGTCGCCGTAGGGCAGCAGGTTCTCCCGCCCCGCAACCGGAAGGCCGACCGCGTCCGGGAACACCCGCAGCGGAAAGGCACGGCTCAACTCGACGGCACCGTCGAACCGCGTTCCCCGGGCCAGGACCTGGTCGACGAGCTCGTCCGCATCGGCCACCCACTGCTCACGCAGGCGGCGCAGCGCCCGAGGACCGAGGACCTTGCTGAGCACACGACGAGGCGCGTCGTGGTGAGGAGGGTCGGCCTCCAGCAGCAGGCTCGGTCGACGCCAAGGCTTTTCGGTGTGGAAGTTCGCCAGACCCACGCCCGCGGCGGACTGAAGCCGCTGCCAGTCGGTGAGGGCGGCGCGGACCTGCTCGTAGCGGGCGACGGCGTAGACGTCGTACTCGGGCAGGAACGCGACCGGACCGGCGTCGCGCAGTTCGGCGTGCAACGGCAGCGGATCTTCCAGAACGGCGCCATCGAACGGGTCACCGACGATGACCGGACACGGCGTTGTGGGGGTCGTCATGGTTGCCTCCGCAGGTCACAGGTCGAGGACGAGCCGGTCGGACAAGGAACGGGAGACGCAGACGAACATGCAGTCGTCCGCAGCGCGTTCGCGATCCTCCAGAATCGCGTCTCGGTGTTCTGGGCGGCCCGCGAGCACGGTCGTTTCACACGTGCCGCACGTCCCCTGGCGGCACGACGACAGAACGTCGACGCCCGCCTCTGCGAGGACGTCGAGCACGCTGGCCTCGGTCGGCACCGTGACGCTCACGCCGGCGCGGGCGAGCTCGACCTCGAACGGCGCGGCGCGGGCGGGTTCAGCGGAGTCGTCGCCGACGAACCGCTCGGTGCGCAGCGTGTGCGGCGGCCACTGCGCGCAGACGCGCTCGATCGCGTCCAGCAGCGGCGTCGGGCCGCAAGCGTAGACCTTCACCCCCGACCGGGGATCACCGAGGAATCCGGGAAGATCGAGGAGCCCGTGCTCGTCCTGCGGACGAGCCTCGACGCGGTCGCCGTAGGCGTCGAGATCATCGAGGAACGCCATCCCCGCACGGGTCCGCCCGCCGTAGAGCAGCCGCCACCGAGCCCCCAGCAGCTCAGCCTGGCGCACCATCGGCAGCAACGGGGTGATCCCGATGCCACCGGCGACGAACAGGTACTCCGGCGAGGGCACCAGCGGGAAGTTGTTCCGCGGACCACCCACGCCGACCAGGTCGCCGACGTCGAGCTCGTCATGCACGTAGGCCGAGCCACCGCGCCCGAAGGGCTCGCGCAACACCCCGAGCCGGTAACGCCGCGGATCCCAGCGATCCCCGCACAGCGAGTACTGCCGGGTCATCCCGTTCGGCAACACCAAGTCGATGTGCGAACCGGGTGTCCAGTCCTTCAGCCGACCGCCATCGGCGGCGGCCAACTCGACCACCACCACACCCTCGGCCGCCACGTTCTTGCTCTGGACGCGCAACCCGGCCACGTCCCGCGCACTCATCAGGGTCATCGTTGATCCTTCCTCGACGTGCCCCACGACCGTCGCCGATGTCCGGATCAACGCAAAACGAACTCTCAATGGACAAGACGCCCGGTGAACCACGACACTCCGGCGTATGCCGAGAACCGCCACCGGCGAGTCCTCCATCGCCCGAGCCGCGCGGATCATCGCCGCCTTCACCGCCGACGAGACATCTCTGACCGTCACCGAGATCGCGCAGCGCGCGGAACTGCACGTCGCCACCACTTCCAGGCTCATCGCCGAACTCACCACGCACGGCCTGCTCGCCCGCGGGCCCGACCGGGACGTCCGGATCGGTGTCCGGCTGTGGGAACTCGCCTCCCGGGCGTCCCCCGTCTCGTCGCTGCGCGACGCGGCGATGCCCTACCTGGAGGACCTGCACGCGGTCGTCGGCCACCACGCCCAACTCAGCGTGCTCGACGGCCACGACGTCCTGTTCGTCGAACGCCTCTCCGCCCGCGACGCCGTGGTCAACTACTCGCAGATCGCCGGGCGACTCCCCGTGCACGCCTCCTCCAGCGGGCACGTGCTCCTCGCCCACGCGCCACTCGAGGCTCGAGAGCGCGTGCTGCAACAACCCATGCCCCGCTACACCGCCGCGACGATCACCACCCCGGATCGGCTCGACCGCGCGTGGGCAGCCGTGCGCCGGCACGGGTACGCCCTTCTCCCCGGACACGTCCACGAAGACGCGACAGGCATCGCCGTTCCCATCCGCACCACGCTCAACGAAGTCGTCGCCAGCCTGTCGATCATCGTCCCCAACGACGACCACGCCCAAGCAGGCATCCCCGCACTCCTCGCCGCCGCCCGCGGGATCACCCGCACACTCACCAATCAGCCGGCCACCCGGCCACACTGACAAATCGCGGAGAGCGGATTCGCCACGTAGGCGCCCCGTGCGCTCCGCTCGTCTGCGGGGCGCACGGTTTCGCCGCCGGGTCACCACATCGACAGGTCGCGGGCGGTGGTGGTCTCCGACAGGGCGTCGAAGCGTCGGAGCATGCGCTGCGCGCCGAACCGCGGCCAGCCGGGGTCGCCGGTGGTCGCGAACGACACCCAAGCCCCGTGCATCTCCTTCGCCAACTCCGCCGGCGGTTCACCCGCACCCAGCAGCGCCTGCGGGCCGCGCACCATCGGGAGGTCGAGCAGGTCGAAGACGAACGGGAGCTCGACCGCATGCGCCGCGCCGAGCCGGCCACCCACGGCCGTCGAACGCCAGGCGAACTCGTAGACGTGCGCGTTGCCGTGGGCTTCGGCCAGCGTGCGACCGCCGGCGGTGAACATGGCGTCGCCGAGGATCGCGGCCCGCAGCCGCCCGTGGCCGGCACCCGGGCGCTGCGCCCGGTAGGCCGCGATGAGCGCGTCCGGATCTCGGTGCACGCGTGCGGCCAGATCCCGCACGTCCTCGGCGGTCGACGTCCCCAGACCGCCCTGCGGAGCGAGGTAGAGGTTGCCCTCCTCGGCGTTGGAGCCCACCAGCAGGTCCACCTCGGCCAGGTCGCTCTCGGCCGGCTGGCGCTCCAGCACCACGTCGAACGGGGTGAGACCGAGCAGCGGGTCGAACTCGCCCTCTGCTTGCAGGTCCAGGCCGGTGAGCCCGGGCATGACCTCGACGAGCCGCTCATCGGCGACGGCGCTGAAGCCCGCCGCCGTCGGTTCGACGCCGAGCGCGGAGGCCGCTGCGCGGGTCACCACCGCAGCCTGGTTCGGCGAGAACGCACCGGTCCCGCTGCCGCTCTGCACGATCGCGCGGCGGAACAACCCGGTGGCCCCGTCGGTGGCCAGCAGCGCCGCGACGAGCGTGGCACCGGCGGACTGGCCGACCACCGTGACGTTGCCGGGGTCACCCCCGAAGGCCTCGGCGTTGTCCTGCACCCACCGCAAAGCGGCGAGGACATCGAGCGATCCCCGATTGCGCGGGGCCCCGGGCACGTCCAGGAACCCCGGGATTCCCAGCCGGTAGTTGAGCGTCACCAGGACCACACCATCGCGGGCGAAGGCGGTGCCGTCGTACAGCGGTGAGCGGTTCGAGCCGGAGACGAACCCGCCGCCGTGCACGAACACCATCACCGGGCGGCGCTCAGCGTGCTGCGGTGACCAGGCGTTGACCGTGAGGTAGTCCTCGCCGCGCACCCAGCCGGGCCCGAAGAACGGCGACATGTCCAGGGTGGCGAACCCGTCCCGGCGCGGTTGCGGCGCGGTGGGCCCGGGCCGAGTGGCGTCGCGAACACCCGGCCAGCCGCGATGCGGTTCCGGAGCTGCGAACCGGCCGGTGCGGCGCGGCGGCGCGGCGTACGGGATGTCCAGGAAGCGCCGCACACCGCCGCTGGTGCTGCCGCGGACCGCTCCCCCGGTGGTGGTCACGGTGAGATCAGGCATCGGGTGCTCCTGTCAGATCCGGTCGAACGGTGCCCACGCCTTGATGGCGAACTTCTCGCCGTCGCGCACGACTTCGGCGCCGCCGTGGCCGCCGAGGTGCGCGGGCAGCACCAGGGTGTTGGTGTCGGCGGCCTGGCTCAGCAGCCGGCGGCGGGTGGACCGGGCCGCGACCGGGTCTTCGCAGAAGCAGCTGTTGGCGTCGGGCTCGACGAACTGCGCAGCGGTGTGCAGCAGGTCTCCGACCAGCAGCGCGCGGTCGGTGCCGGACTCCACGCTCAGCACGCAGGACCCGGGGGTGTGCCCCGGTGCGGGGAGCAGGCGCAGGTCGTCATCGATGACGTGCTCGTCCTCCCACAGCAGGGTCAGCCCGGCTTGGAACACCGGGGCGACGCTGTCGGCGAAGACGTTCTCGCTGCCGCCGCCCAGTGCGGGGTCGTGACCGTCGGCGGGGTTCCAGAAGTCGAAGTCCGCGCGCGGCACCAGGTAGGTGGCGTTGGGGAAGGTGGGCACCCAGTTGCCGTCCTGCAGCCGGGTGTTCCAGCCGACGTGGTCGACGTGCAGGTGGGTGTTGACCACCAGGTCGACGTCCTCGGGCTGGACCCCGGCGCGCGCGAGGTTGCCGAGGAAGTCGGTCTCGAGGCCGTGCCACACCGGCGCGTTCGGCCGCTGCTTGTGGTTGCCGACACCGGTGTCGACCAGGATCGTCTTTCCCCCGCTGCGCAGCAGCCAGGTCTGGACCGCGCACACGCACACGTTCGCGGCGGGATCGATGAAGTCCGGGGCCAGCCACGGCTCGTGGGCCCGCCAGCTCTGCTCCGGCACGTCGGGGAAGAAGTCGCCAGGCGACATCTCGACCGATCCGTAGTACTCGACGACTCGGGTGATCGTGACATCACCCAGCGCGATCTCTCGCATGGTTGCTCCAGGACGTCTCGATGGGGGTCTTGCCCAAATCTGCGCGTCGGAGCGACCGGTGAACCAGCCCCGGCCGTGCCTACCACTGACAGGGTCAGGCTCTTCGTCGGCGTCGAGGGCATGGTGGGGACATGAGCAGGTCTGGACACCTCGGCGAGTTCCTGCGATCCCGGCGGGCTCGCCTGCGACCCGACGACGTCGGGCTGATCACCCCGCTCGGACGCCGCCGAGTGTCCGGACTGCGGCGCGAGGAACTCGCCCAGCTGGCAGGCGTCAGCGTCTCGTACTACACGAGGCTCGAGCAGAACCACGCGGTCAACGCCTCCGACGGCGTGCTCGACGCGCTGGCCACCGCGCTGCGCCTGGACGACCACGAGCGCGCTCACCTGCGCGAACTCGCGGCCCCGCGCCCGCGCCAGCGCAAGCGCCCACCGGTCGAGCGCGTCAACGGGCTCACCCGCGAGCTGCTGCGGTCGCTGGACGGTGTGCCCGCGCTGGTCGTCGGGCGGCGCACCGACGTGCTGGCGTGGAACCCCCTGGGACATGCGCTGCTGGCCGGGCACATCGACCCGATGGCACCCGAGCGACCGGGCGATCGCCCGAACCTGGTCCGCATGCTGTTCCTGGACCCGCACACCCGCGAGCTCTACGTGGACCGGGACCGCAAAGCACGCGGACTGGTGGCCAGCCTCCGGCTGAGGGCGGGCAAGCACCCCGACGACGCAGTGCTGGCCTCGCTGGTCGGCGAGCTGTCCGTGAAGTGCCCGGAGTTCGTCGCGATGTGGGGCGACCACCGCGTCAAGCCCTGCGAAGGCGACTCCTTCCGGGTGCACCACCCGCTGGTCGGCGAGCTCACCATCACCCAGCAGAGCCTCCAGCTCAACCACTCACCGGAACAGTCCATCGTCGTGGTCACCACCGAAGACGCATCCCGTTCCGCAGACGCCCTGGAACTGCTCCGCCAGCTCGTTCCAGCGGACAGCCGCGGGAAAGCCGGTGACCCGCAGCCGATTCCCGGTCGCGACGCAGCGGACGCCTGACGGCGACACCCGCAGAACCCACCCTTCCGGTCCGTTCTCCGCAACACCTGGAGAGTGCATCAGCAGCGTCTACACACCGTATCTTCGGGATGCTCAGGCGTGCCATCGTGATCAGGCGATCACCTCAACCGCCAGGACCGAGACAACCTTCCTCCACCTGGACGCCACTTGCCGGCCACCGTGATCCTATGCGCTATCCGCATGATGAAGACGTGCGCTCCGGGCGTGTTGCTCGCCACGAGTTTGCTGGTGGCTGCACAGCCAGCCGCTGCGGACGACGGACAGGTGGAGTTGGTCGGCGAAACGACGCTGCCCCACGCCATGCAGTTCAACGGCACGACGGTAGGTGGCCTGTCCGGCCTGGACTACGACCCGAGAACCGGCCAATGGGTGGTGATCAGTGATGATCGTTCGGAACAGCACCCTGCGCGGTACTACACCGCTGACTTCGACGGCACCCGGTTCGAGCTGACCGGCACCCGCCCGCTGCTGCGCCCGGACGGCACGACCTACCCGGCGGGATCGGTCGATCCCGAAGACATCCGCTGGGACCCCCTGGCCCAGGGCTTCTGGTGGACCAGCGAAGGGGATCGCGGTGAGCAGCTGATCGACCCGTCGATCCGCAGTGCCGATACCGACGGCAGCTTCACCCACGACCTCCCGCTACCAGCCAACCTGCGCATGGCGCCAACGACCGGACCCAAGCGGAACGAGGCCCTGGAAGGCCTGACCTTCGCAGCCGGCGGCACCGAGGTGGTCACCGCCATGGAAGGACCGCTGCTGCAGGACGGCGAGTCGCCGACCACCGAGCACGGCGCGCTGTCCCGACTCACCACGCAGTCCCGGACCGGGTCCGTACTCGCCCAGCACGCCTACCCGCTCGACCCGGTGTTCGCCGCCTCCCCGACCGGTGGCCACGCCAACAACGGCGCGACCGCGGTCCTGGCTGACCATGGCGACCAGTACCTGGTGCTGGAACGCGCATTCGTCAGCGGAGTCGGCAATTCGATCCGGATCTACCGAGTTGACACCCGCGCCGCCACCGACGTGCAACACGTCGAGTCCCTGACCAGCACCGCCGTCCAACCGGCCCGCAAGGAACTGCTGATCGATCTCGCCGATCTGGCCCCGAGCACGATCGACAACATCGAGGGAATGACCTGGGGACCACGTCTGCCCGACGGCCGCCGCAGCTTGGTCTTGATCAGCGACGACAACTTCTCGCCCGACCAGACCACACAGATCCTCACGTTGGCGATGAAGTAGCGGTAGCGCCCGTGCTGTGGATTTCCGCCGCACAACCGCGTGATTCGCCAGGTCGCGTTCTCCCTGTCGGCCAGGACACCGACGGGGAGTCGACTCCGGAGTGACGTCGACCGACATGGCGGAGGGCGGAGCGCTGCTGGCGGCGGATTCCCCAACGGATCCCACAACATCGACAACTGCGGTCTCGTCAGCAATGACCTGCGGCACCGAAACCCGGGACATCGGGCGCGACGCTCCTGCCAGCACTTCGACACACCCACTCGCGCTCCCGCCGCGGAGCCGAGCGCGTTCGGTGGCGCCGGAGCTGCGGACGGGGTTAGCGTGCCTGGTGGTTCTCACAGCGAACACGCAGAGGGAGCTGTGGAGCGGCCGTGAGCGCGGGAAGCGCACGCCCTGCTCTCCTGAGAAGCGGGCCACGAGTGACGACCCGCGCGGGTGCCCGGCTTGACGAGGAGCACGACGATGAACGGCGAAGCCTTGCAGGAAGCGGCTCGGCAGCGAGCGCAGAACCTGCCCGGCGCCACTCTCTACACCTTCGAAGAGGGATGGCAGGCCGCGAGGGTGCACACCAAGTGGTTCATGCTCATGACCCGCGTTCCACAGCACCCCCGCGCACGGGACGCACGAGCGGTAGCCGGGCAACCGGTCGTCATCGTCAAGGCGGAGCCGAACGACGCGACAGCTCTCCGCGAGGCCCACGCGGACATCACCACCGGCTACCACATGAACAAGAAGCACTGGATCACCCTCGGGCCCGGAGACTCGATCAGCGAGGAACTCGTCGACGAGCTCGTGACCGACTCCTACCGCCTCGTGCTCGAAACGCTCCCCCGCGCACACCGCCCCGCCGACCCCGACGACCTCAGCGCATGACCGCACCGGCTGCGGGACGGCACGGAGCCCCCGGGCGCACCGCGCGACCATCCGGACGGCCTCGTGCCGGTCGGGCGCGGATGGAGCAGTCGCAACAGCGCCGTCCGGCCGATGTGCCCGTTGCTGCGTTCAGCGGCATCGGTTAGCACTCGCGGGCTCGCCGCTGCGCGCGCACTCCGGGGTCAGCTCGGGACGTCCACCCAGGTCGGACCGGTTTCCGCTGCGACCGAAACAGTTTCGGCAGCCTCTCGCCTTCCCTTGCCCCGCAGGACCATTCGGCACTTCGGAAGGTTCGACGACCGCGATGCGGCCGTTGGGGTGACAACGTTGCTTCTCCCTTGACCGCAAATGCGGCATTTAACCTACTCTGTGACGAACTTCATTCGCTCTGTGCAAGAAGTGGAGTAGCCGGTGCAACCGGAAAACGCTCACCAAGCCAGGGTTCTCACATCGTTGCGGCACAACGGGCCGCAGGCGGCCGTCGAGTTGGCCGCGCAGCTGTCGCTGTCGCGCTCCAAGATCGGGCAGGAGTTGGCCCGGCTGGAGGAGATCGGGTTCGTCGAACGGGCCGGCAAGGCCGAGTCACGAGGCGGTCGCAGGTCAGGACTGGTGCAGCTCTCCGGACAGCTGCGGTTCGTCGGAGTGGACATCGGTGCGACATCGCTCGACGTCGGCGTGATCGACGGCCAGCTCGACATCGTCGCGCAGACCAGCGAGGTCATCGACATCGAAGCCGGGCCGGAGCCGATCCTGGCCCGTGCCGTGGAGATGATCGGGAAGTTGCGCGCAGGTGGGCATCTGCCGAGGCTCGACGGCATCGGCGTCGGCGTGCCGGGACCGGTCAGCTTCCGCGACGGGTACACCGTCTCCCCGCCGATCATGCCCGGCTGGGACCGCTTCCCGGTCCGCGAGCACGTCATGCAGCAGTTCGATTGCCCCGTCCTGGTCGACAACGACGTCAACCTCATGGCCGTGGGCGAGATGTACAGCGGTCTCGCCCAATCCGTCGCCGACTTCCTCTTCGTCAAGATCGGAACGGGCATCGGCTGCGGCATCATCACCGGACACCGCGTGTTGCGCGGCAGCAACGGCAGCGCCGGAGACATCGGGCACATCGCGTTGCACGACACCGGACCCGTGTGCCGGTGCGGCCGAACCGGTTGCCTCGAAGCCTGTTTCAGCGGAGCGGCGCTCTCGCGCGACGCCACCGCGCTCGCCCGAGGCGGAGAATCGCCCGGACTGCGAGACCTCCTCGTCGACCGTGAGGTCCTCACCGCCCAGGACGTGGGAGTCGCCATGCGCGCCGGGGATCCCCAAGCGCTCGGACTGGTCCGCGACGGCGGACGTCGACTCGGACGTGTCCTGTCCGGCCTGGTGAACTTCTGCAACCCCGCGATGATCGTCGTCGGCGGCGGCGTGTCGAAGCTCGGACACGTGCTGCTGGCCGAAGTGCGCAGCGAGCTGTACCGGCGCTCGACCCCGCTGGCCACCAGCAGCCTCCCGATCGTGCTGTCCGAACTCGGTGACAGCGCCGGAATCACCGGTGCCGCCGCGATGATCAGCGATCACGTTCTCGGCGTTTCTCCGGAGTCGTGAAACCCCTTTCGCTCGGCGGACGTCCGCGTCGCGGCCCCTTGACCCAGGAGGACGGATGAACACACTCGGAGTCGCACTGGTGGGCCACGCGTTCATGGGCGCGGTCCACTCCCAGGCCTGGCGCACCGTGGGACGGGTCTTCGACCTTCCTGCACGGCCGGAACGAGTCGTGCTCTGCGGGCGCCGCAAGGACGCCGCAGGATCGGCCGCGGCACGGCTGGGCTGGCAGGAGTGCAGCGACGACTGGAGATCGGTGCTGATGCGCGACGACGTGCACATCGTCGACATCTGCACCCCTGGCGACAGCCACGCCGAGATCGCCATCGGCGCTTTGGAGGCGGGCAAGCACGTGCTGTGCGAGAAACCGCTGGCCAACTCGGTCGCCGAGGCCGAGACGATGGCCGAGGCCGCCGACTGCGCCCGGCGCAACGGGATCCTGGCCATGGTGGGCTTCAACTACCGGCGAGTCCCTGCGCTGGCCCTGGCCCGGTCGCTGGTGCAGCAGGGGCGCCTCGGCCGGATCAGGCAGGTCCGGGCGAACTACCTGCAGGACTGGCTGGTCGATCCCGAGGCTCCGCTGAGCTGGCGGTTGCGCGCCGAACGCGCCGGCTCGGGAGCACTCGGCGACCTGGGTGCGCACGTCGTCGATCTCGCCCAGCACCTCGCGGGCGACGAGATCGTCGCGGTGTCGGGCTCGGTGGAGACCTTCGTCGGCGAGCGGCCGCTGCCCGAGGACCCGGCACGCACCGGTGCGGTGACCGTCGACGACGCCGCGCTGTTCACCGCCCGGTTCCGCGAAGGCGCCCTGGGCACCTTCGAAGCGACCCGCTACGCCACCGGCAACAAGAACGGCCTGCGCATCGAGGTGAACGGGACCGAGGGAAGTCTCGCCTTCGACTTCGAGTCCATGAACGAGCTGGCCTTCTACGACGGCACCGAACCCGCGGAGGTAGCCGGTTTCCGGCGCATCCTGGCCACCGAACCCGAGCACCCCTACCTGGAGGCGTGGTACCCGCCGGGACACGTGCTCGGCTACGAGCACACCTTCGTCCACGAATTGCGCGATTTCATCACCGCGGTGGCCGAACGGTCGACACCGAGCCCGGACTTCGCCGCGGGATTGCAGGTTCAGCGGGTGCTCGACGCCGTGCAGCGCAGCGCCGCGCAGCACAGCCGGTGGACTCCCGTCACGCAGGAGGACAGATGACCGAGAACACCGACCTGCTGGTGATGTCCGGCATCGTCAAGGTCTTCCCGGGTGTGCGCGCGCTCGACGGCGTCGACCTGCACGTCCGTTCCGGCGAGGTGCACTGCCTGCTCGGGCAGAACGGTGCGGGGAAATCCACGTTGATCAAGGTGCTGTCCGGGGCCCATGCTCCCGACGGCGGCTCGATCGGGTGGCGTGGTGCGACCGTGGAGCTCGGCTCACCGGCCGCGGCGCTGCGGCGCGGAATCGCCGCGATGTACCAGGAACTCGACCTCGTGCCCGGCTTGAGCGTGGCGGAGAACATCTTCCTCGGTCACGAACCGGCCACGGCGGGCTTCACCCAGCGCGGCAAGATCCGGCGCGCGGCCGCGGAGCTGATGGCGAGGTTGGGGCATCCGGAGATCGACCCCGACGAACCCGTGGGCGAGTTGTCGGCGGCGGCACGGCAGCTGGTGTCGATGGCCCGCGCTCTGGGACATCGGGCGAAGCTGATCATCATGGACGAGCCCACCGCAGCGCTGTCCGCGGGCGAGGTCGACAACCTGTTCCGGATCATCGGGGAACTGACCTCTGATGGTGTCGCCGTCGTCTACATCTCCCACCGCATGGACGAGATCCGGCGCATCGCCGACCGGGTCACCGTTCTGAAGGACGGACGCACGGTCTCCGTGGGTCTGCCGGTCGCCGAGACCTCGACCAACGAGCTGGTGGCGCTCATGACGGGAGGGGAACCTCCCGAGGTCGAGGCCGAAGGCAGCACCGCCACCGATCGCCCGGTGCTGGAAGTGCGGGGACTGCGGCGGCGAGGCGAGTTCGACGACGTGTCCTTCACCGCGCACGCCGGCGAGATCGTCGGCTTGGCCGGGCTGGTCGGCTGCGGTCGCAGCGAAGTGCTGGAGACGATCTTCGGAGCCCGCGTGCCCGACTCCGGTGATGTCCAGGTCGACGGCCGCCCGGTTCGCACCGGCAGCATCAGCGCAGCGGTCTCCGCCGGTATCGGCCTGACCCCGGAAGAACGCAAGAGCCAAGCGCTGCTCCCCCAGATGGCGCTGGCGGCGAACGTGACGCTGGCGTCGTTGGCCCGGCACAGCAGGTGGGGATTCACCCGCCGGAACGCCGAGCACGCCGGTACCACCGAGGTGGCCACCCGCCTCCAGCTCCACCCGGCCGACCCCACCCGGCTCATCGCCACGTTCTCCGGCGGAAACCAGCAGAAAGCCGTGATCGGACGATGGGTCCTGCGCGGGTGCCGCGTTCTCCTGCTCGACGAACCCACCCGAGGCGTTGACGTCGGCGCGAGGGCGGAGATCTACGCGCTCATCCGGCAGCTCGCCGCCGACGGGCTGGCGATCGTGGTGGTCTCCAGCGACATCCCGGAGGTGCTGGCACTGGCCGACCGCGTGCTGGTGCTGCGCGACGGCGCCGTGGTGCACACCGCCGCGGCTCATGAGATCACCGAGTCCCACGTGCTCGACCTGGTCATGGAGGCACCGTCGAGATGAGCGAACGCACCCTCACCGCCCCGACCACGACCGCGGCGTCGAAGCTCGGCCGTTGGTGGTCGCGCGCGGACATCCGCTTGACCGCGCTGTTCTTCGTGCTCATCGCGCTGTGCGTGGTCGGCTACGCGACCAGGCCGGACGCCTTCCTCACGGAGGGCAACATCTCCACGATCTTGCGCCTGGCCGCCGCGATCGGCGTGGTCAGCGTGGGCATGACCTTCGTCATCTCGGCCGGCGGCATCGACCTGTCGGTCGGTTCGATCGTGGCGCTGTCCAGCGTGTGGATGACGACGTGGGCGACCCAGTCCTTCGGCGCCGGCGTGATGGTCCTGTGCGCGTTGCTGGTGGGCGCCGGCTGCGGCCTGGTGAACGGGCTGCTGATCGCCTACGGGCGAGTGGTGCCGTTCATCGCCACGCTGGCGATGATGGCCTCTGCGCGCGGCCTGGCCGAACGCATCAGCGGACGGCAGACCCAGGTCGTCGACGCTCCCGGCTTCGGGGCGCTGTTCAAGGGGCACCTGCTGGGCGTGCCGGTGCTCGTCTGGATCTTCGCGATCGTGTTCGTCGCGGGCTGGATCCTGCTCAACCGCACCACGTTCGGCCGTCGCACGCTCGCCGTCGGCGGCAACGCCGAGGCGGCCAGGCTGGCCGGGATCAACGTCCGCAGGCACACCGCCCTGGTGTTCGCGCTCGCCGGTCTGTGCTGCGGCATCGCCGCACTCATGGTGGTGGCCCGAACGACCTCCGGTGCCTCGACCAACGGGCTGTTCTACGAGCTCGACGCGATCGCCGCCGTGGTCATCGGCGGCACCCTGCTCTCCGGCGGACGCGGCAGCATGGGCGGAACTCTCCTGGGCGTGCTCATCTTCACGACGCTCAGCAACGTCTTCACCCTCAACAACTTGGAAACCGACATCCAGAACATCGCCAAGGGAGCGATCATCGTGCTCGCCGTGCTGGTCCAAGCGCGATCCCGGCGCCGAGCCGGCACCCCCTGACATGCACCACCCACCTCACCGTCGAGGAGCAACCATGTCCGTTCCCGAAACCTCCCGCCGAAGACTCCTGTTCGGCTCAACGGCGATCGGCGCGTCCGCAGTGCTGACCGGTTGCCTGGCCAACACCCCACCGCAGCAGGAGAACCAGGCCGCCGTTGCCGCGGGCGGTGACAACGCCTCCCCCGGAAAGCACGTGACGATCGGGTTCTCGGCGCCGGCCGCCGATCACGGCTGGATGGCGGCGATGACCACCTACGCCCGCGCCCAGGCCGAGAAGTTGCCGGACGTGACCTTCCGCCCCACCGAGGGCGGTTCGGACGTCAGTCAGCAGATCGCCCAGGTCGAGACGCTGATCAACGCCAAGGTCGACGTGCTCGTGGTGCTGCCCGCCGACGGCAAGGCGATGACCGACGTGGCCCTGCGCGCCACGCGCGCGGGGATCCCGGTGGTCAACGTGGACCGCGTCTTCGACTCGCCCGACGCCTACCGGGTGTGGATCGGTGGCGACAACTACGGCATGGGCGTCAACGCCGCCGACTACATCGCCACCGAGCTGCGGAAGGCCGACGTGGCCAACCCGATCATCGCCGAGATCGCGGGCACCGATTCGCTACCGCTCACGCAGGAGCGCAGCGCGGGCTTCCGCGACGGGCTGGCCCGGCACGGCTTGAAGGTCACGCGCCGGGTGGCCGCCGAGTTCACCGCCGAAACCGGTGAACGACAGGCCACCAACCTGCTGCAGGCCGCCTCGCACCTGGACGCCGTGTGGAACCACGACGACGACCAGGGCATCGGGGTGGTGTCGGCGGTCGAGGCCGCCGGGCGCGAGGAGTTCTTCATGGTCGGCGGCGCGGGATCGCGTCAGATGATGGACCGGATCAAGGCGGGAAACGGCGTGATGCGCGCGACCGTGCTCTACAGCCCGTCGATGTGCTCCTCGGCGATCTCGCTGGCACGACTTCTCGCGCAAGCACGCGGCGTGTCCGACCTGGCCGAGCACGAGGTCCCGCGTTCGGTGACGACCTATTCGGCCGTGGTGACCCGGGACAACGTCGACCAGTACCTCGACGTCGGGTTCGCCTCCTGAATCGAGAGGAGTGGGACATGCGAACCACCGCACTCGCCCTTCTGGGAACCCTTCTGACCGGAACGATCGCCGTCCCCGCCTGGTCGGCGGCGCCGCAACCCGCCGACCAGCCGAGCGTGCTGGTGTTCTCCGAGACCGCCGGTTATCGGCACGCCTCCATCGAGTCCGGGATAGCCTCGATCCAGGAACTGGGGCGGCAGAACGGGTTCCACGTCGAGTCCACGGAGGACTCCGCGCGGTTCACCGACCGGGAACTGGCCCGCTACGACGCGGTCGTGTGGTTGTCCACCACCGGCGACGTCCTCGATCAGCCGCAGCAGGACGCCTTCGAGCGCTACATCCGCTCCGGCGGCGGCTACGTCGGCGTGCACGCCGCCGCCGACACCGAGTACGACTGGCCGTTCTACGGCGAACTCGTCGGCGCGTACTTCGCCGGCCACCCGCACATCCAGCCCGCCACGGTTCGCGTCGAGGACCACCGCAACGATTCCACCGCGCACCTGCCGAACCGCTGGGAGCGCACCGACGAGTGGTACAACTACGGCGCCAGCCCGCGTCCCGACGTGCACGTCCTGGCCGCGCTGGACGAGCGCACCTACGACCCCGGCGACACCGCCATGGGCGGAGATCACCCCATCGCCTGGTGCCACGAGGTGGACGCCGGTCGCGCCTTCTACACCGGTGGTGGCCACACCGACGAGTCGTACTCCGAACCCGGTTTCGTGCGCCACGTCCTCGGCGGCATCCGCGTCGCCCGCGACCGAGCGCCGTGCTGAGAACCATCGACGACGAGGAGTGAGCAGATGGGACGTTCGGTCACGCTCTTCACCGGGCAATGGGCGGACCTGCCGTTCGAGGAGGTGGCCCGACTCGCCTCGGAGTGGGGCTACGACGGCCTGGAGATCGCCTGCTGGGGTGATCACCTCGACGTCTGGCGCGCCGTGGAGGACGAGGCCTACCTCCAGTCGCGCGTGGACGTCCTCGACCGGTACGGACTCGGCGTGTGGGCGATCTCCAACCACCTCACAGGGCAGGCGGTCTGCGATGATCCGATCGACGCCCGCCACCGCGCCATCCTGTCCGACCGGGTGTGGGGCGACGGCGATCCGGAAGGCGTGCGGCAGCGCGCCGCCGAGGAGATGAAGCACACCGCGCGGGTCGCCGCCAAGCTCGGCGTGCGCACGGTCGTCGGCTTCACCGGATCGGCCATCTGGAAGTACGTCGCGATGTTCCCGCCGGTGCCCGCCGAACTGGTCGAGGCCGGCTACCAGGACTTCGCCGACCGGTGGAACCCGATCATGGACGTCTTCGACGCCGAAGGCGTGCGGTTCGCCCTCGAGGTGCACCCCTCGGAGATCGCCTACGACTACTGGTCGACCGTGCGCACCCTCGAAGCCATCGGGCACCAGGAGAGCTTCGGCCTGAACTGGGACCCGAGCCACATGATCTGGCAGGACGTCGATCCGGTGGGTTTCCTCGTCGACTTCGCCGACCGGATCTACCACGTCGACTGCAAGGACACCAAGCGCAACCTCGGCAACGGCCGCAACGGCAGGCTGGGATCGCACCTGCCCTGGGCCGACCCCAGACGCGGCTGGGACTTCGTGTCCACCGGGCGCGGTGACGTGCCCTGGGAGGCGTGCTTCCGCGTGCTCAACTCGATCGGCTACGAGGGCCCCATCTCCATCGAGTGGGAGGACGCGGGCATGGACCGCCTGCGCGGCGCGCCGGAAGCGCTGAGCTTCGTGCGCGATCAGCTCTTCGACCCACCGGACGCGGCATTCGACGCGGCCTTCAGTTCTCCCCAGCAGTAGAACGAAGGAGTGCAAGACGATGTGTTTCGGTTTCAACGGTGAAGCAGCGTTAGCCCAATCCCTGCGTGCCACACGACTCACCCGGCGCGGCGCGCTGCGCACCGCCGGCACGCTCGGCGCCGCCCTGCTCGCAGCGGGCGCGGCCCCGGCAGCCCACGCAACACCACGACCGGCCGGCGCGCCGCTGGTGCCGCCTGGGCAGATCAGCATCCAGCTGTGGACCATGCGCGCAGCGCTCCAGGGTGACCCGGGTTTCGACGAGTCCCTGCGCGCCCTCGCCCGGACCGGCTATCCCAAGGTCGAGCAGGCGCTCGGCTACTTCGGCCGCACCGCCGCCGAATTGCGGGCCTTCTACGACAGCATCGGCATCTCGGCGACCTCGAGCCACGACGGGCTCTCCGACGGCGACCAGGCGTTGCAGACCAAGATCGACAACGCCCGCGCCCTCGGCCAGTCGTTCCTCGTCGTGCCGTACCTGGATTCGCCCAACCGGGACGACTGGAAGCGGTGGGCCGAGCAGATGAACCACGAAGCGGAGGTCGCCCGGTCGGCCGGGCTGCGCTACGGCTACCACAACCACGCCCACGAGTTCACCACCGATCTGGGCGGCGTGACGCCGTGGCAGGTGCTGACCTCCGAACTGGACCCGGCGCTGGTGCACCTCGAACTCGACCTGTACTGGGCCGTGCGCGGTGGCATCGAAAGCGGCCGAGGGGCGGGCGATCCCGAGGGCTTCGCCATCGACGTCATCCGGTCCGCGCCGCAACCGGTGCTGCAGTACCACGTCAAGGACCGCCACCCGGAGGACGGCGACATGGCCGACCTCGGCACCGGGCACATCGACTTCGCCCGGATCTTCCGGGCCCACGCGGTGCTGGAGTACATCGTGGAGAACGACACCCCCGACGTCACCCCGCAGCAGACCGCCGACATCGGCTACCGCTACCTGCGCGCGCTGAGCATCTGACCGACGCACTCCCCCACTTCTCCGGACAGGCCGTTCCGCCGACGAACTCCCTTCGGCGGCGGGACCAGCACGGCCGCGTTCCGACCCGCACGATCAGCGAACCGATGAGAGGTTGCCATGCGACGTGTCCCGTTACTGGCGGCGGTGGCCGCAGTGACCACCGCCTTGATGAGCGCACCTGCGGTGGCCGCCGAAGGCCCACCGCCGGACGAGGAATTCCAGAAGGTCGTCCTCAACGACCACCCCGGCGAACCGATCGACCTCGCCGTTCTCCCCGACGGCAGGGTGCTGCACACCACCCGCCAGGGCGAGGTCCGGATGCACCACCCGGACACCGGCCGCAACACCGTGGCGGCCACGCTGGACGTCTACGAGCACGACGAGGAAGGTCTGCAGAGCGTCGCGGTGGATCCCGGCTTCAACGGCACCACGAACCGGTGGGTCTACCTGTACTACTCCCCGCCGTTGAACACGCCGACCGACGATCCGTCCACACCGGACATCAACGAGGGCGATGCGCCGGAGTCGGGCACGCCCGAGCAGTTCGCGCCCTTCGAGGGCGCCCTGCAGCTGTCGCGCTTCCAGCTCAACGGCGACCAGCTCGACCTCTCCACCGAGCAGAAGATCCTCGACGTCGGCGTGGACCGAGGGCTGTGCTGCCACGTCGGCGGAGACATCGTCTTCGACGGCGACGGCAACCTCTACCTGTCCACCGGTGACGACACCAACCCGTTCGCCTCCGGCGGCTACGCGCCGATCGACGAGCGGGCGGGACGCAACCCCGCCTTCGACGCGCAGCGCTCGTCGGCCAACACCAACGACCTGCGCGGCAAGGTGCTGCGGATCAAGGTGGAGGAGAACGGCTCCTACACCATCCCGAACGGGAACCTGTTCGCACCGGGCACACCGAGCACGCGTCCGGAGATCTACCTGATGGGCTTGCGGAACCCGTTCCGCATCGAGGTCAACCGGATGACCAACGAGCTCTACGTGGCCGACTACTCGCCCGACGCCGACCACGCCGATCCGAACCGCGGCCCTGCCGGCACCGGCAAGTGGTTCGCCGCCCGCGAGGCGGGCAACTACGGCTGGCCCTACTGCGCGACCGCCGAACTCCCCTACGTCGACTACGACTTCGCCACCGGCACGTCCGGCGCACCGTTCGACTGCGCCGCCCCGGTGAACGAGTCTCCGAACAACACCGGGCTCACGCAACTACCACCGGTCGAGCAGCCGCAGGTGTGGTACGGCTACGGCCAGTCCGAGCAGTTCCCGGAGCTGGGAGCCGGTGGCATCGGCCCGATGGCCGGCCCCGTCTACCACTACGACGACGGTCGAGGCCGCGCGCCCATCGCCTGGCCGCAGCACTACGACGGCATGCCGCTGTTCTACGAGTGGACCCGCGACTACATGAAGGGCTTCCGCTTGGACGACTCGGGAGCGCTCACCGGCATCGAGAACGTGCTTCCCTCGATCCCGCTGTCCGGCCCGATCGACATGGAGTTCGGCCCCGACGGGGCGCTGTACGTGCTCGACTACGGCAAGGGCTACTTCGGCGAGAACCCCGAGGCGGCGCTGTCCCGGATCGACTACATCGGACCCGGCGGCAACCACAGCCCCGAAGCCAAGGCCTCGGCCAGCGCGACCAACGGGCAAGCGCCCCTGACGGTGTCGTTCTCCAGCGAGGGCACCGGCGACGCCGACGGCGACCGCTTGATCTACGAGTGGGACTTCGACTCCAACGGCACGGTCGACTCGCGGGAACCGAACCCGACGCACACCTACACCGACAACGGCGTCTACACCGCGATGCTGCGGGTGACCGACACCGGCGGGCCGAACACCGGCAAGACGGGCCTGGCCGAGGTCAACGTCGTGGTCGGCAACGTCGCGCCGACGGTCCAGTTCGTCACGCCGGTCGACGGGCAGCAGTTCTCCTTCGGCGACGTCATCAACTACGAGGTGGCGGTGACCGACGATCAGCCCGTCGACTGCTCGAAGGTCGAAGTGACCTACATCCTCGGGCACGACGATCACGGACACCCGCAGACGACCGCCTCCGGTTGCTCCGGGTCGATCCAGACCACGGTGCCCGAAGGCCACGACCCCGCGACCGACAACTTGCGCGGGGTGTTCCAGGCGACCTACACCGACCCGGGCGTCGACGGACTGCCGTCGCTGACCGGTGAGCACGAGGTCGTGCTGCAGCCGACGAGCTGATCAGCACCTGCCCCGGATGCGCTCGCCGTTCCGACCGCATCCGGGGCCCGCACCGTCCCGCAACACCGAGGGAGGCACGGGAAAGATGGCACCTAGGACCGGACTGTGGTTCATCGGCGCGCGCGGCTCGGTGGCGACGACGGCCACCGTGGGCGCGCTCGCCATGGCAGCAGGGGTGGCCCCGCGCACGGGTTGTGTCGCCGACCTCCCCGAGGTGGCGGGGGCGGCACCGCCGGGAGTGGACGATCTGCTCATCAGCGGCCACGACATCGTCGGCGACGCGCTGCCCAAGCGCGCCGAGGCTCTCGCCGCCGGAGGGGTTTTCGGTCACGAGCTGGCCCGGGCGGTGCACAGCGGACTGGTGGAGGTCGACGCCCGGATCCGCCCGGGCATCACCTCCAACGCAGGCTTCCAGCGCGACGCGATCGAGCAGGTCAGCCGCGACGTGGCCGGTTTCCGCGCCGCGCACGGGCTCGACCGGGTGATCGTGATCGACGTGTCCACCACCGAACCGCCGCTGGAGCTCACGCCGGAGCACCGCGATCTGGACGCACTGGATCGAGCGCTGGCGGCGGGCGAGTCGCCGCTGCCTGCCAGCGGCGTCTACGCCTACGCGGCACTGCGCGCCGGATGCCCGTTCGTCGCGTTCACCCCGAGCCCCGGGCCGCGATTGCCCGCGATCGACCAGCTCGCGCGGCGCACGCAGCTGCCGTGGGCCGGCACGGACGGCAAGACCGGCGAGACGCTGATCAAATCGGCGCTGGCGCCGATGTTCGCCACCCGCGCGCTGCGGGTCCGCTCCTGGGCGTCGTACAACCTGCTCGGTGGTGGGGACGGTCAGTCCCTCGCCGACCCGGTCACAGCGGAGAGCAAGACCCGCTCCAAGAACAAGGGATTGGGATCCATTCTCGGGCATCCGGTCGACGGTCCGATGCACATCGACTACCTCCCCGACCTCGGCGACTGGAAGACGGCCTGGGACCTCGTGTCCTTCGACGGATTCCTCGGGACCAAGATGTCGATGCAGTTCACCTGGCAGGGGTGCGACTCGGCACTCGCGGCGCCGTTGGTGCTCGACTTGGCCAGGCTGATGGCGCGGGCTCACCGAGCGGGCGCCGTCGGCGCCGTCGAGGCGCTCGGCTTCTTCTTCAAAGATCCCGCCGGGGACGCCCCGCACGACCTGGCCGGTCAATGGCGCGCGCTGCTCGACTGGTGCGGCCAGTTCGGCTCCGGGGAGCAGCGATGAGGGCCCGGGATCTCGCCGAGCTGGTTCGCTTGCCCGCCGTGCTCACCGCTCCCGGCGACAGCCTCGTCGGGGCTGCGGCGGCGGGCTGGCCGCACGGCAAGCGCAGCTGGGCCATGCCGGTGACCTCCTGCTGCTTCTACCTCGCTGGCATGGCGCTCAACGACTACGCCGACCGGGAACTGGACGCGCGGGAACGTCCCGAACGACCGATCCCGTCCGGCCGGGTCCGGCCCCGCACCGCTCTGGCCCTCGCCACCGGACTGACCGCAGCCGGTTTGGGGATCGCCGGGGCCGCAGGCGGCCGCACCGCTCTGCGGGCCGCCGTGCCGGTGGCCGCCGCGGCCTGGGCCTACGACCTCGCGGCCAAGCAGACCCACGCCGGGCCGGTCGTCATGGCACTGGCCCGCGGGTTCGACGTCCTGCTCGGATCCGGAGGGCACCGGCGAGCCGCCCTCCCCGCCTGCGCGGTCGCCGCGCACACCCTCGGGGTCACCTGGCTGAGCCGCGGAGAGGTCCACGGCGGTTCGCCACGAGCGGGTTGGGCGGCGCTGGCGACCACCTCCGCCGCCGCGGCATCGGCCGCACTGCTACCCGGCTCTTCCGGCCGCGCGAACGCCGCCGGCATCGCGTGCGCTGCCGGATACGCCGTGACGGTCGGTGGGGCCCAGGCCCGAGCCGCGCGTCACCCGGATGCGGACACCGTCCGCGCCGCGACCGGCGTCGGGGTGCGCGGCGTCATCGGACTGCAAGCGGCGCTCGTGGCCGGCACCGGCGCGCTCGGCGTCGCCGGTGCACTGCTCAGCGCCGGTCCGCTGGCTCGCTTGGCGTCGAAGGTGGTGTCGCCGACATGAGCCTGCGATTCGGCTACGGCACCAACGGATTCGCAGGACACCGCTTCGAAGACGTCGTGGCGGTGCTGGCGGATCTCGGTTACCACGGAGTCGCGCTCACGCTCGACCAACCGCACCTGGACCCGTTCGCACCCGACCTCGCCACGCGCACCGACGCCGTCCGCCGTCGGCTCGAGTCACGAGGACTGGACGTCGTGGTCGAAACCGGCGCCCGCTACGTCATGAACCCCTGGCACAAGCACGAACCGACGCTGGTCTCCGACACCGACCGGGACAAGCGCACCGAGTACCTCCGGCGCGCGGTCCGGATCGCCGAGGAGCTGGGCGCGGAAGCGGTGTCGTTCTGGTCCGGCACGCTGCCCGAGGGGGTGTCCGCGCAGCAGGGCTGGGACCGGCTCACCAGCGGGGTCACCGAAGTGCTCGACGAGGCGGAACGACGCGACGTGCGATGCGCGTTCGAACCCGAACCAGGCATGTTCGTGGACGCGCTCGCCGGTGTCGCGGAACTGCGCCGCAGGCTCGGCCACCCGTCCCGCCTCGCGGTGACCCTCGACATCGGGCACTGCGTGTGCAACGAACCGGCGCCGCCGCAGGACTGCGTGCACCAGGTGGGCCACCTCCTCGGCAACGTGCAGGCCGATGACATGCGTCCCGGCGTGCACGAACACCTGGAGTTCGGAGACGGCGACGTCGACCTCCCGGCCACCCTCGGCGCGCTCCTCGACGTCGACTACCGCGGACTGGTCAGCGTCGAGCTCCCCCGCCACTCCCACGCCGCGCCCGCAGTCGCCGCGCGCTCGCTGGAAGCGCTGCGCATCGCGGCCGATCGAGCTCGCACGACCGCGACGGAGGCGACCGGATGAGTTCAGCGCAGGACGTGCTCGGCGCGACCGCCCGAGCGCGGTTGGCCGAACTGGTCGACGAGGTCACGACGAACCCACCCCGGCTCGCCGTGCTGTTCCCCGCCGCTGCCAGGACGATCGCCCGCGGCCCCGTCGACCCGGCCGACCCCGACGGGCTGATCACACCTCGCCTCGAGGACGGGGTCCGAATCGCCTTGCTGCGGGCTGCCGAGCGGCGCTTCGACCCCTCCGAGCTCGCGGTGGAGATCACCGCGCTGTACCGGCACGGCGACGCCGAGGAGAAGCGCGCGGTGCTGCGGGCGCTCGATCACCTCGATCTCGGCGACGCGCTGCTCCCGCTGGTCCACGACGCGTTGCGCAGCAACGACTCCCGCCTGATCGCTGCAGCACTGGGCACGTACGCGGCGCGGTACCTCGACGACCACGCCTGGCGCCACGGCGTCCTCAAGTGCGTGTTCACCGGCGTGCCGCTGGACGCGGTCGTCGGCGTCGCCGAGCGGGCCGACGCCGAGCTGGCGCGCATGGTGCGCGCCTACATCGCCGAACGACTCGCTGCCGGACGATCCGTGCCGCAGGACGCGCACCGCCTGCTGCAACCGGACACCGCCGGAGACCAGGACGAGGAGGAATGATGCGCATCTTCGATCCGCACATCCACATGAGCTCGCGCACCACCGACGACTACCAAGCCATGTACGCCGCAGGCGTTCGCGCGGTCACCGAACCGGCGTTCTGGGGCGGTCAGCCCCGCACCAGTGCGGCGTCGTTCTACGACTACTTCGACAGCCTGGTGGGCTGGGAGCGGTTCCGAGCGGCGCAGTTCGGCATCCGCCACCACTGCACGATCGCGCTCAACCCGAAGGAGGCCAACGATCCGCGCTGCCGCGAGGTGCTCGAGGCCCTCCCCCGCTACCTCGCCAAGGACGGCGTGGTCGCCGTGGGTGAGGTCGGGTTCGACTCGATGACCTCGGACGAGGAGAAGGTCTTCGCCCGCCAGCTCGAACTGGCGGCCGAGCACGACCTGCCGGTGCTGGTCCACACCCCGCATCGCGACAAGGCGGAAGGAACCCGGCGAAGCCTCGATCTGGTCGCCGCCTCCGGCACACCACCCGAGCGGGTGCTCATCGACCACCTCAACGAAGTCACCGTCGAGCTCGTGGCCGACACCGGTTGTTGGCTGGGGTTCTCCATCTACCCCGACACCAAGATGGACGAACACCGCATGGTCCGGATCTTCGCCGAGCACGGCCTGGACCGGATGATCGTCAACTCCGCGGCGGACTGGGGACGCAGCGACCCGCTCAAGACGGCCACGACCGGCCGAGCCATGCTCGACGCCGGGTTCACCGAGGAGGACGTCGACCGCGTCCTGTGGCGCAACCCGGTCGAGTTCTACGCCCAGAGCGGCCGGTTGCTGCTCGACCCGGTCGAGACGGACCAGACGGCGACCTTCGAGGGCAACTCGGTGCTGCGCGGACAACGCCCGCAATGAGCCACAGGGGGTCTCAGGCATGCGATTCACCCACCGCGACGGCACCCGGATCCACCTCGCCTACTGCACCAACGTCCACCCCGCCGAGGACCTGGAAGGGTTGCTGCGCCAACTGCGAATCTTCGGGGGCGGCATCCGCGCCGAACTCGGCGTCGATCGGCTCGGGGTCGGGCTCTGGCTTCCCGCACCGCTGGCCGCGCACCTGGTCGGCCACCCCGATCTCAACCGGCTGCGGGAGGCACTGGCGGGCCACGGTCTCGAAGTCGTCACCCTCAACGCATTCCCGTACCGAGGTTTTCACGAAGCTGCGGTCAAAGGCGCCGTCTACCAACCGGACTGGACGGATGAGCGCCGACCTGCCTACACGCTCCACTGCGCACGCGTGCTGGCACGGCTGTTGCCCGCCGATGCCACTTCCGGGAGCATCTCCACGCTGCCGGTCGCGTGGCGGGAACCGTGGTCGCCGGAGCAACGACGACGCGCCATCGAGTCGATGCGCCGACTCAGCGAGGGGCTCGCTGAGCTGGCCGAGGAAACCGGCAAGCACATCCGCGTCGGTCTCGAACCGGAACCCGGGTGCGTCGTCGAAACGACCGACGACGCGATCGACCTGCTCGGCGAGGTGAACACCGACCACATCGGACTGTGCTTGGACGCCTGCCACCTCGCGGTGGGGTTCGAGGACGCCGCTGACTCCGTGCGCCGCCTCACCGAGGCCGGCATCCCGATCGTGAAAGCTCAAGCCTCCGCGGCGTTGCACGCCTCCTCCCCCGCCGATGAGGCCACCCGGAAGGCGCTGGCGTGCTATGCCGAAGAGCGCTTCCTGCACCAGATCCGTGAGCGCGGAACCTCCGGGATCGCCGCGCTCGACGATCTACCGGAGGCGTTGCACGGCGATCACCGCCTGCGCGGCGACGGGCCGTGGCGGGTCCACTTCCACGTGCCGATCCACCGCCAACCCGAGCCGCCCCTGACCTCCACCCAACAGGAGCTCGACCACACCCTGCGCACTCTGCTCGGCGGCCGCATCGCACTCACCGACCACGTCGAGATGGAGACCTACACCTGGTCGGTGCTGCCGGAACACCAGCGGCCGCGCGGCGACGCCGAGCTGGTAGCCGGCCTGGCAGCCGAACTGCGCTGGGTCGCCCAGGCGATGCGACGCGCCGGATTGGAGCCATCGTGAACAAGATCCTGCTCCTCGACGTGGTGGGACTGACACCGCGCCTGCTCCAGCACGCCCCCCGCCTGCGCGCGCTCGCAGAACAGGGCTGGCAGGCACCCCTGGAGACCGTGCTTCCCGCGGTCACGTGCTCCGTGCAGTCCACCATGCTCACCGGACTGCTCCCGCGCGAGCACGGCGCCGTCGGCAACGGCTGGTACTTCCGCGATCTCGGCGAGGTCCACCTGTGGCGCCAGCACAACCGGCTCGTCACCGGCGAGAAGGTGTGGGAGACGGCCCGCCGAGCCCGCCCCGACTTCCGCGCCGCCAACGTGTGCTGGTGGTACGCGATGGGAGCCAGCACCGACTGGACCATCACCCCGAGGCCCGTCTACCACGCCGACGGCCGCAAGTCCCCGGACTGCTACACGTGGCCCCCGGAACTGCACGACGAGCTGACGCAGGCGCTAGGCGCGTTCCCCCTGTTCCACTACTGGGGCCCGACCGCGTCGTTGCGCTCCACCGAGTGGATCGTCGCGGCCTCCCGACAGCTGCTGCCCGAAGCCGACCTCACCCTGGCCTACGTCCCGCACCTCGACTACGACCTGCAGCGACACGGACCCGACAGCCCCCAGGCGCTCGCGGCCGTGCGCGACGTCGACCGCGCCGTGACACCGCTGCTCGACGACGCGCGGGAGCAGGGCGCAACGGTCGTCGTGGTGAGCGAATACGGCATCACCCACGCCGCACACCCCGTCGACATCAACCGCGCGCTCCGCGAAGCGGGCCTGCTGGAGGTCTACACCCAGCACGGCATGGAATACCTGGACCCGTGGACGTCCCGCGCTTTCGCGGTCGCCGACCACCAGGTCGCGCACCTCTACGTCCAGAACCCGGCCGATCTGGCGCCCGTGCGCAAGCTCTGCCAAGACCTGCCCGGAGTCGACCTGGTGCTGGATCGGGCAGCGCAACACGACTTCGGAATCGACCACCACCGCGCCGGCGAACTGGTCCTCGTCGCCGAACCGCGCGCCTGGTTCACCTACTACTACTGGCTCGACGACGCGCGGGCCCCGGACTTCGCGCGCGGCGTCGACATCCACCGCAAACCCGGCTACGACCCGGCCGAGCTGTTCCTGGACCCGGCCGATCGGACCGTGAAACTGCGCGCCGCGCTCGGCCTCGCCCGCAAGAAGCTCGGCCTCCGCTACGCCATGAACGTCGTGCCGACCAGCGGAGCTTGGGTCAAGGGCACGCACGGCCGACTACCCGACGACCCGCTTGACGGCCCGATCCTGCTGTGCAGCGACCCGTCCTCGCGAATGGATCGCATGAGCGCGTCCTCAGTTCGCGACCTCATCCTGGACCTGGCAGAAGTCCCGCATTGAGCTCCGGTCCCTCGCGTGCAGCCTCACCGACCGGCATGGGGACTGGTAGGCGCCCCGTTCGGGTAGCAGGCGGAGATCTTGTACAGCTTCATCACGCCGTTGGACTCGACCAGTTCGAAGCCGGGCGCTCGCACCGGATCCTCCAGGCCCGGGTAGATCCGCCGGGTGGTCGGGACCGGATCGATGAGCAGGAAGCGCACGTTGACCTCTCGCGCGACCTGGCACACGCGCGGGTTCGTCGTGACCTCGTGCAAGTGGTCGGCCAGGAACCGCTGGTTCGGGTTGCCAGAGCCGTTGATGTGCGGGAACAACACTTGCCGGTGGAAGAGCGACCACAAGAAGGGGCTGGCGTCTTCTGGGTTGTTCGCCACCACCGCGTCTTCCGGAATCCGGTGTGTGATCCGCTGGTAGAAGTCGAACTTGACGGCGAGTTCCACGCTGGGCCGATGCAGGTTTCGCAGGAGCAGCGCGTTGCGGCCCTGGTACAGCCCCTTGGTCAGGCCCAGCAGCACGAGCACGACCAGCACGACCGAGCCGATGGTGGCCAGCCGGTGCAGGCGGAACTCGCGGAACCAGGATCGGCGTTCCGCCCATTCCTGGAGCGAGGTCGCCAGCGCGATGATTCCGAAGGTCGCGAGCAACGCCCCCGTGGTGGGCAGCATCGCTGCGAATCGATGGGAGTCGTTGAACCAGAACGCGGTCAACGACTTGGTTGTCGGGGACTGGACGCCCGCGGTCATCACGTACAACAGCCCAATGCCGAGATGCGCTGTGACGATCCACCTGGCGCTGCGGGCGCGCCAAGCCGATACGGCACCGACCACGATGACCGCTGAGAGCGCCCACAGGGCGCGAGCGCCGTTCGTCCCGTTCAGCAAGAACTCGCCGACCGCGGCCGACGCGGTGCCGGACACCGGCCAGTTGGTTTCCGCCATGTCTCGGACAGTGGCTGTCGAGCTGACGGCGACGAACGCCGCCGAAACCGCTACCAGCACGCCGAGCAGCGAGAGCGCGGCGCGAACGGTGCGACCCGCGCGGTGCGTGCGGCGAGCCCATTCCGCCAGCACCCACCCCGCGGGAAAGACGCTCAGCACAGCCAGCCCGAACAAGGCGCCGGTGTGCGCCAACCCCAGCGCCAGGAGGAGGACGGGCAGCAGAACTGCCGCTCTGCCACGACCGACCGAGTCCGATACCGCGAGACCGGTCAGCGAGAGCACGAGGCCGAGTCCGATCGGGACCATCGCCTGTCCCAGCGAGTAGGGCCACAAGGCCCCCCAGTAGAACAAGCCCCAGGGAAAAGACCCGAACGCCAAGGCCAGACCGCTGGTGAGCAACAGCGGAACCGGAGCGCGCCCGAATACTTGCCGCGCCAGGAAGAGGCAGCTCAACGGCCAGACGAGCACGGCGATCGTCCCCGTCGTGGCGTTCGCCGCCACGTGGAGCGGAGCGCCAGTGCTCATGATCACGATCGAGGTGATGTCGAACCAAGCGGCCGGGTAGAACCCCGACTTGGCGCGAGGGTCTCCCAGAGCACCCAGGCTCAGCGAGGACCCGTCGCCCGAGTCCAGGATCTGCGCCAGGGCGCTGTAGTGGAACGTCGTGTCCCACGTCCACGACACGAGGTCCGGTGCGCCGAAACCGCGAACAAGGACGACCGAGCCGATCACGACTGCGACCAGCACGCCGATGCCCGCGGCGAGCCTGGTCCGCGCTGGATCGGACATCGGGCGATCCGACCCACGACCCGTCCAGGCCCAAACCCGGGAGCCGAGAAGCACCAAGATCGTGAACGCGACGAGGGCAGCAGCCGCGACCGAGGGCGACCAGCGGACGTTCAGCGGGGCTGTCACCACAGCCGTCGTGGCGATCACGGCAGGCGGTACGAGCGGCGCTGTTCCCCACGCGGCGATCCCGCGCAATCCCAGCGCGTAGCAGGCGGGCGCACCGACCAGAACGAGCGTGACAGCGGCAGCCAGGGCGGCGGGGGCCGCGGCCATCCAGCTGACGCTCGCCAGCCCGGTCACCGCGAAACCCCGGCCTTCAGAAGGGCTGGGGGCAGCCATCGCTGACTGACGTAGACGACCTTCACCATGAGTGCCTTTCGCATACTCGAAACTGGGGACCGGCCTTCGTGCGCCAGCGCACAAATCTTCTGTGAACCGAGATATTGTGGCGTTTCCCGCTCTCATGTACCAGCCGGGCACTCGTGTCGCCGGATACTCCCCGGTCAGGGGAAAAGCTATGACCCGAGCGGGTTCCGCCCGGACGTTCGAACGGCGAGGGACGGGAAGTGGCGCGCCATGCGCCCGACCGGAAACTGGAAGAGATCGACCACCATGAAAGACAAGGTGGTTTCGCTTTTGCCGAGTCGGGTCGGCTGTGCAAACCTCGGTCACGTCCTCGCGATGTTGATCAAAGGCGCGAGGGGAACGGCGGGGAAGGCGGGATTTCGGCGCGCCTGATCGGCTGTTCGATCGCTGAGAACAGGTAACCGAATTCGGATCAACAGCACGCCACTTTCGGGTGTCGCACTGTTCTGATCGAACCCCGGTTTCCCCGCGCTACGACTGGGAGAAGACGTGGCTTACGACGACACGTGGCTTGTTGTGCCCGTTTACAACGAGGGACAAGTCGTCGAGGACATCGTCCGAGACGCCTTGCGAACCTTCCCGAACATCGTCTGCGTCGACGACGGGAGCAAGGACGATTCGGCGGAGTGCGTCAGGCGTGCCGGAGCCCACCTCGTTCAGCACTCGGTCAACCTCGGGCAGGGCGCGGCGCTGCAGACCGGGATCGAATACGCCCGAAGTCAGCCCGGTGCGCAGTACTTCGTCACGTTCGACGCCGACGGCCAGCACCAGGTGGTCGACGTGCAGCGGATGCTGGCCAGACTGGTTGAGGGCGAAGTGGACATCGTCCTGGGGACCCGCTTCTACGGCAATGTCCGCCGCATCCCGCTGACGAAGCGGATCATCTTGCGCACCGTCGTGCTGCTGAGCCCACGACTGCGAATGCTCGATCTCACCGATGCGCACAACGGGTTGCGCGCCTTCAACCGAACCGTCGCCGAGCAGATGAACATCACGCACAACGGAATGGGTCACGCTTCCGAAATCGTCAGCATGGTCCGCAGGTATTCGTGGCGGATCGCCGAAGAGCCCGTGACCATTCTTTACACCGAGTACTCGAGGGAGAAGGGGCAGTCGGTCGTCAACGGCGTCAACATCCTCTTCGAGAGCATGCTTCGAGTCGGACCTAGGCGGTAGCGATGCTGATCCAATACTTGCTGATCACCGCCGTGGGTTGCTTCCTCATCTTCTTCCTGCGCCACCACGGCTCGACGCGGGCGGCGGCCGGGGCGAAGCTCTGCTTCCTGGCCTTCGTGGCCTTCAGCGTCTACGCGGTGCTCCGACCGGACGACATATCTGCCCTCGCACGTTGGCTCGGGGTCGGCCGAGGTACGGATCTGCTCGTCTACGGACTCGCCACGGGCTTCGCCTTCGCCTCGATCAACACCTTCCTGCGCTTCAAGGAACTCGAGGTGCGGTACGCCCGGCTGGTGCGCGTGATCGCGTTGCGCGATGGGGCGAGCGCACCGCCAGAGCACCGCGGAAATCTCGGTCAGCCCGCTTCAGACGAAGCCTGATGCGCCGTCTTCGGCAACGCCCCGCGACGGGCGCGGGAACACGCTGTGGCGCGGGGAAAGGGGACGGTGTGATCGGCGAACCTCCGGGCTCGCGATCCGTTCGGTCCGGATCCCGGCTGCGGTCGGCCGGACTGATGAGCGGCGGGACGGTGCTTGTCGGTGCCGCCGGATACGCCTTCGTCGCGCTGGGCGGCCACACGTTGCCGGCAGCCGACGCCGCCGCGCTGTCATCGTTCTACCTGCTGGTCAGCACCATCGGGCCCGGATTGTTCGTCGCGCTGGAGCAAGAGACGAATCGAGCGACGAGCAGTGCGCTTGCCCTGGGATCACCGCAAGGTCCTGTGATCCGACGGGCCGCGACACAGGGAGCGGTGCTGTGGGCGGTGGGCTTTCTGATGCTGGTAACGATGTACCCGTTCCTCGTCGAACGCTCTCTGCTCGGGCACCGCGAACTGTTCTGGGCGATCGTGCTCAGCACGGTGACGGCCGGAGCCGTCTACTTCGTACGAGGTGTCCTCGGTGGTATGCAGCGCTTCGACGGCTACGCCGCCACGCTCGCGGGCGAAGGACTGATGCGGCTCGTTCCCGCGCTCGTCATCGCGGCAGCTGGCCTGGCCACGGCGGGGCTTTACGGGTGGGTCTTCGCGCTGGGCAGCGGTGTCGGCGCGGTCGCCGCACTCGGCTGGGTCCGCAGGCGCGTCGACCCCCAGAGCTGGGACACCCCGACGGCGTCGGCCGATCTCGTGCCGGGTGCGGCCCGCGCACGTTCCGGGGCTCCTCGGGTCCGCGGGTTCGCCTCCCTGGTGAGCGCGACGCTCTTGGCCCAGGCTGTCGCCAACCTCGCTCCGGTCGTGGTGACCGCACGACTGACCGCGGAACCGGCAACTGCGGCCGCGTTCGCCGCTGGATTCATCCTCGCTCGGGTGCCCCTGTTCGTCTTCTCACCGCTGCAGGCGGTGGTCCTCCCCGCCGTTTCCGCCGCGGTCGCTCACGGCGAGACCGTCAGGGTGTACCGGATAGTTCGACCGGTGCTGCTCGCCGCGACAGGCGTCTGCGTGCTCGGGGTCGTTCTCCTGAGCACCGTCGGCCCGTGGGCCGTGCGCACCTTGCTCGGTGCCGAAGCGCCGGTCTCCCGAGTGGTGCTCGGGCTCCTCGGAGCCGGAACGCTGCTGCTGATCGCGGCTCAGGTCCTGCAGGCCGCGCTGGTTGCGCTGCAGGCCCACCTGGCGATCACGGTCTCGTGGCAGCTGAGCATCGTCTCCTTGGTCGTCCTGCTGATGCTGCCGATCCACCCGGTCCAAGCAGCCCTCGTGGCGCAGCTGACCTGCTCTGCGGTCGTAGTGATCGCCATGAGCACAACGCTGGCCGTCCGCCTTCGCAGCGCCGCTGCCGTTCCCGCTGCCGCGGCGGCGCCCGGCTGAGATGACCCCGCAACGACCCATCCACGGCAGCACGCGCTCGTGCCGGCCAACCACAACGGAGGGACACCCGATCATGACCATCGACATCATGCTGCCCTACTACGGCGACCCGTCCTTGCTGCGGATAGCCGTGCGCAGCGTGCAAGCCCAGGAGGATCCTGACTGGCGGCTCACCGTCGTGGACGACGGCTATCCCGACGACAGCGTCCCCCGCTGGTTCGAAGAACTGGACGACGAGCGCATCTGCTACCGACGCAACGCGGAGAACCTGGGCGCCAACGGCAACTACCGCAAGTGTGTCGACCTGATCGAACACGATGTCGCAGTGCTCATGGGCGCCGACGACGTCATGCTTCCCGACTACGTGAGCACCATCAAGAAGGTGCACCGGACTCATCCCGAGGCCGGGATCATCCAGGTCGGAGTCGAACTCATCGACGAGTGCGGCAAGCCATACCGGACCGTGGTCGATCAGGCCAAGCAGATGCTCTACAGACCCCGGGTCGAGAAATCTCGAGTCATGGGCGGCGAGGAACTCGCCACGAGCCTGATCCGCGGCAACTGGCTCTACTTCCCCGCGTTGGCCTGGCGATCGGATGCGCTGCGGAACAACCGGTTCCGCGAGGGGCTCAACGTGGTGCAGGACCTCGCTCTGGTGATCGACCTCCTGCTGTCCGGCGAGACGATGGTGGTGGAACGCGATGTGTGCTTCCAGTACCGGCGGCACCGCGCCAGCGACTCATCCATGCGTGCGTTGACCGGCAACCGGTTCATCGAGGAACGGGACTACTTCCTGCAGATCAGCCGGGAGCTCGACGCGCACGGCTGGCAGCGCGCGGCACGCGCCGCCCGCAACCACGTGTCGTCGCGACTGCACGCGTTGACGGTGCTGCCGCAAGCGATCAGACACGGTCACCGGCCCGGCATCAAGCACCTCGCTCGGCACGCATTCCTGCCGGTCAGGTGGCCTCGTTGAACGGTGCACACCTGCCTGGACAGCCCGGCGGCAGCGTGGCCGTGCTGATCGACACCGGTGTCGCCGAGGAGAAGCCGGCTGCCCGCGGGGCGGACGCAGCGCCCGGTCTCGGCCGGCTCGTCTGGCAGGTGCCGACGAGCGCCGTGGTGGCCGGGTTCGTCAGCCTGGCGTTGCAGTGGTGCGTGGCCCGGTTGCCCATCCCCACCGGATCGAACGTGGCCGATGCCGTGTTGAACCTGACGAGCGTCGTGCTGCTGGCTGCGCTGCTCGGGCTCGTGGCCGTGCGCCGATGGGCAGGATGGGCCACGTCGCTGGTCTGGGCCGGCCTGTCGGCGCTCGGAACGCTTCCGCTCGCCTTCCTCCTGCACGGCAGCAAGTTCTACCTCTTCGGCCTCTCCGGGGACCAGTTCTTCCGCACCCAGTACCTGACCCGCCTCGCCGATTCCCCGGCGTTGTCCGACGGGAACTACGCGGAGTTCCCGCCGTACTACCCGGCCGGCTGGTTCTGGGTGGGAGCCCGGTTCGCGAACCTCATCGGGTTTCCCGCGTGGGCGGCCTACAAGCCGTGGGCGATCATCACCATGGCCGTGGCGCCCGTGCTGGCCTTCGTGCTGTGGAGCGTGGTGGTCCGCCGCCCCGTAGCCCTGCTGCTCGCGGTGCTGTGCGGCCTGGTGGGCCTGCGGGTGGCGGCGTACGAGCCGTACTCGTGGGTGGTGGCCGCCGTCCTCGTGCCGATTTCGGTCATCGTCTGGCAGCAACGAGCGACTTCCGGGGAAAACCGGCCCAGGACTGGTTGGGGAGCGCCGATCCTCGCGGGACTGTGCTTGGGTGTCTGCGCTGCGGTGTACACGCTGCTGGCCTTCTTCTTCGGCGCCGTCCTGCTCACCCTGGCCGCCGCAGCTGCGATCGCCGACTACCGCACGACCCGGCAACAGCCGGCGGGACCGTCCCCGGCACACCCTGTTCCCGGGTGGAAGCCCATCTGGACCGCCACGTCGCGCTTCCTCGTTTCCTGCGCCGTCGCAACACCTTTGGCGTTGCTGGTGTGGACGCCGTACCTGATGCGGGCGTTGGTGACCCCGCACGAAGGCAATCCGGCCGGACACTTCCTGCCGGAAGCCGGGGCATTCCTGCCCACCCCGATGATGGAGTTGTCCGTCTCGGGGCTCGTCTGCCTGATGGGAGCGGTCTGGCTCCTGTGGTCTTGGCGTCGCAGCGAGGTCGCCCAGGTACTCGGCTTGCTGATCCTGGGCTGCTACCTCTGGTACCTGAGCTCGACGCTCGCGCTGTCGGTCGGCACCACGCTCCTGGCCTTTCGAGCCGAACCCGTGCTGCTGACCTGCTTGGTCTGCGCGGGCGCTCTCGGTGCGTGGGAGTTCGCCCGATGGGCCGCATCCGCCTGGCAGCAACATCGTGCGGCGTTCCTGCGCACCGGGTTCGCCCTGACCCTCCTGGCCTTGCTCGCGCTGAGCCAGACGATCCCGAAGGCCCTGGAGGACGCGGTCACGCCGGGCCTGTTCACGCAGGCATATGCGACCTACGACGACACCGGCCACCGGGCCGCACCCGAGCCGAATCACGAGGACGGACCGGCCTGGAACGGTGAACTGCTCGCGACCCTCGACCAACTCACCCGGACACCGCCGAGGGACACCGTGATGCTCACCAGCGAGACTCAGTTGCTGGCACTCCGCCCGTACCGGGGTTTCCAGACCGTGGTCAAGGCCTACGCGAATCCCTTGGCCGATTACGACGAACGGCGGGTCCTCATCGATTCGTGGGCACGCTCAGCGGGGCCGCACGAGTTGCTGACCGCCTTGGACCGCAGCCGGTTCGCTCCCCCGACGGCGTTCGTCTTCACCCGGCAGGCGGACGGCCTGCACATCACGCTGTCACGTGACGTGTTTCCGCAGAACAACTCCGCGTCCGACGACGTCGTCTTCCCAGCGGAAATCTTCACCTCGCCACAGTTCTCCCGCCGTGACGTGGGCCCCTACACGGTAATAACCCGGCGTTGAGCAGTTTTCACGTTGTTGCGATCCAGACCTGCTCATCCAGCCACTCACGATCAGGAACGATCTCACGCGGCCGAATCCTTGAGATCTCTCACCACTTCGTGGATTCGGCCCGGCGGAAGTCATCACACAGGCGGATGCTCGGCTCATGGACACGATCGTCACAGGCGGCGCCGGATTCATCGGCTCGACGTTGGTCGACCGGCTGACGCGCGATGGACATCGGGTGCACGTGATCGACAACTTCAGCCGCGGGCGGCGGGACAACCTCGCCGCGGCAGAGGGAACGGGCAGGTGCACGGTACACGAACTCGACGTCACCAGCACCGACCTGACCACGGTGGTCACCGACGTTCGCCCGGACGTCATCTTCCACCTGGCGGCGCAGATCGACGTGCGGGTGAGCGTGCACGCCCCGCTGGCCGATGCGATGGTCAACGTGCTCGGCACCGTCAACGTGGCTGAAGCGGCCCGCAAAGCCGGAGTCCACAAGGTCGTCTTCGCCTCCTCCGGGGGCGCCATCTACGGCGCGGCCGATGCGCTGCCGGCGGCCGAGGGCACCCCGTTGCGGCCCCTGTCCCAGTACGGGGCCGCGAAACTGGCAGGTGAGATCTACTTGAACACCTACCACGAGCTGCACGGTCTGGACTGCACGCACCTGGCTCTGGCCAACGCGTACGGGCCGCGGCAGGACCACCGCGGTGAGGCCGGGGTGGTCGCGGTCTTCGCCAACGCCCTCCTGATGGGTGGGCCCACCTACCTGTTCGGCGATGGCGGGAACACCCGCGACTACGTCTACGTCGACGACATCGTCGAGGCTTTCGTCCTCGCGGCCTTCCGCGGTCGCCCGGCATGTCGGTACAACATCGGCACCGGCGTTCAAACAACGGACCGCGCACTGCACTCGGCCATCGCGGTAGCCGTCGGCGCCGCCGATCAGCCCGAGCACCGCCCCGCCCGGTTCGGTGACGTCCGCGCTTCGGCGCTCGACGGCTCGGCCGCCCGCTCAGACCTGGGTTGGACGCCGCGCGTCGATCTCGCCGAAGGAATCCGTCGCACCGTCGCTCGACTGCCCAGGACGGTCGCGCCGCCGCAGCGGCGCACCTCCGGGGTCTCCTCCCCGTCGGTAGCGGACGGCCCATCGACCACGACTGGTTCAGCTCGGCGCCTGGAAACCGACCTCCTCAAACATGGTGACGGAGCCGCAGAAGCCCTGTGATCCGCGCGAGCTCCTTCAAGGCCAGTTCGGCGCCTGGTCCCACATGCGCAGGATGAAGTTGGCGTCGTCCTGGGCGATTTCGACGAACAGGTGCGCGGCTCATAAGTGCGGTGCACGTGCAGAACTCTGCTGGACGCGGTAGCTGAAGATGTCCTTCGTCCCGCTTGCGCGCGATCACGTCCGGCCATGCAGGCAGGTCGCGTAGACGTGCTGCACGCCGTGCTCGGCCCACGCGCCCCACGAACGAACTTCCGCGGATGCTTGCCGGGGGACGTCAGTTCACGATCAGGTCCTCCGGGACCGGGTCGTCGGTTTCCATTGCCTTGAAGAGCCGCAGCGCTTTCTCCCTGTCCCACTGGTGGGCCTTGGCGTCGGTGACCGGAACCGTCGTCGTCACCACGCCGCCCGAGGACGTGCCGCGCATCGCCCGACCCAGCGACAGCAGGTCGCCCGGGCCGTCCGAGTCGAGCATCGTCAACGCGCTCGCGCCCTCGTCCGCCAGCGCGTACGCACGGAACGGGTTGATCAGAGTGGTGATGCTCGACGCCTCGGCGGCCAGGGCGCCGATGAACTTGCGCTGGTTGGCGACCCGGTCCAGGTCCGATCGCGGGGTCGCGTCGCTGTAGCGCATTCGCACGAACGTCAGGGCGTCCGGGCCGTTCAACGTCTGGCAACCGGCTCGGAGGGTTTGACCTGTCTTGACGTCGTGCATTTCCTGGTCCAGGCACATCTCGACGCCGCCGACCGCGTCGACGAGACCCGCGAAGCCGCCGAACCCGACCTCGGCGTAGTGGTCGATGCGCAGCCCGGTGGCCTGCTCCACCGTCTGCGCCAGCAGCCGCGGGCCGCCGACGGCGAAGGCCTCGTTGATCATCGTCCGGCCCTGTCCGGGGACCGGCACCCGCGAGTCGCGCGGGAGGCTGATCAGCGTGGGAGTCGTGGAGTTGTCCGGCAGGTGCGCGACCAGGATCGTGTCCGTGCGCTGACCGTCCGCATCTCCCACGTGCAGGCCCGCCGCCGTCTCCGGATCCAGCCCTTCCCGGCTGTCCGAGCCCACGACCAACCAGTTCGTGCCCGCAGTGGCCTCCGGTCGGCCAGGGTAGTCCGGGAAGGCGTCGATCCGGCGTACCGACGAGTCGACGTGGAACCAGAGCCAGCCCGCGAAAACCACCGGGAGCACCAGCACGGCCACCAGCAGCGGAATGATCAGGCCCTTCCGACTCCGTCGCTGCGTCACCGGCCCCCGCCGCGCCGGGCTGATCACCGGTCGCTGCCGAGCGTTCCAGTCGCGCCGGGTCTGATTGGTGTTCATATTCGAGAAGACGCTCCGGGCGGCCGGAGGTTGTCCGCGTCGCCGGGAGGGCGTTTTCGTGTCGAACCCGGGGAACGAGTTCCGATCACGACCGAACCGCCTACCTTTCGACCGACATCACGCACACCACCGGCCACTCCTGCGGCCGCTACCGCGTGGCGTACACCATCGATTGGCGCAGAACGTCCGGGATGTCGGGCGCGCGCTCCGTCGTCGCGGTGAATCCGTGGGCGTCGATAAGTCCGAGGACCGCGTCCACGCGGCCGTCCAGGTCCTGCACTTCGAGGACGCACTGCCGCACTCGCCGCCAGTCCGACGGGTCGAGGCCCTCCACGACCTCCAGCTCCGCGCCCTCCACATCGATCTTGAGCAGGTCGATCGGGCCCTCGGGCGCCCAGTCGCGCAGCGCGTCGGACAGCCGGCGCACCTCGGCCTCCACCTCGACGCCTCCCATGATGCGGTCCACCGCCGCCGGGCCGATCTGCTCCACGATCAGCTCCTGGTTGATCTTCTTCTGCTCCGGATATCGCGTGGAGTTCCCGTGCAGCGCGGGGTAGAAGGTGAAGCTCACCCGCGCTTCGGGCCGCCTGCCGAGCGCTGCCCGCACGACTTCCACACCTGTCGCGCCGTGGTTCTCCAGGTTTTCCACGAGAGCCCGGTGGGTCGCGGGGATCGGCTCGAAGGCCAAGATCCGCGCGCCCGGGCACTCCTGCTTGAGGAACAGGGAGAACAGTCCCACGTTCGCGTCGGCGACATCGGCGGGCGTGCGGACGCCGAGGCCGCGCAGCAGGACGGCGCCAGCCGCCGCTGGAGGCCGTCTTCCACCGCGCGATGACCGCGTTCACGCTCCGCTCGGTGGACGCGCTGGTCGAGCAACCCGTGTTCGCCGACATCCGGCACGTCCTCGACGTGGGCGGCGGCGACGGCAGCACGTCGGCGCGGCTGGTCGCGCGCTACCCGGGATTGCGGTCGACGGTGTTCGACATGCCGAGCGTCTCGCGGCTCGCGGAGGACGCGCAGGCGGATCGGGTCGACCTGCTCGCGGGCGACATCTTCACCGATCCTTTCCCCGAGGGGCCGGACGCGGTTCTGTTCAGCCACGTCCTCGAGATCTTCGACGGTGACGACATCCTGCGGCTGCTCCGCAAGGCATACGCGTCGTTGCCCTCGGGCGGGAAGGTGCTGCTCTACGGCTACAACGTGTCGGACGACGAGACGGACGGGATCTTCGGCGCCCGGCTGGGTCTGTACTTCAACGTCCTCGTCAGCGGCCGGGGCATGGCCTACCCGGCACGGGACTACGAACGCTGGCTCGGCCAGGCCGGCTTCGAGCAGGTCGGCACGACCGGCGGCCTCCCCTACGAACACGGGCTGACCACGGGCGTCAAACCTTGACGACCGGGCCCGACCGTAACGGTGGCCATCTCGGATGTTCGCGCCCGACGGCGGCGGGAGGCTGGACGCCATCTGCCCCTTCGTCCGTTGAGGATGTCCACCATGGCTCTTCGAGGCCCGCCCGAGCGGCGCCGATACCGTTCGCCGCAACAGGACAGCGCCCGCTGGGACGACTTCCCGCTGCGCGAAGGTGACATCGTCATCAGCGCACCGGCGAAGTCGGGCACGACGTGGGTGCAGATGATGTGCGCACTGCTCATCTTCCAGGAGCCCGAGCTGCCGCAACCCTTGTCGACGCTGTCACCGTGGCTGGACCAGCTGCTCGTTCCGCAGGAAGAGATGTACGCGAAGCTGGCCGAGCAGGAGCACCGCCGCGTCATCAAGACGCACGTCCCGCTCGACGGCCTTCCGCTCGATGCGCGCGTCAGCTACATCGTGGCCGCCCGGCATCCCCTCGACCGGGCGCTGTCGCTGTACCACCAGGCCGCCAACATCCACGCGGAGTGGTTGCGCGCCTTCCAGGACGAACCGGACGAGCAGTCTGCAACGGCCCGCACCGACGCTTCCTCCCGTGCGCGAGTGGCTGCTGAACTGGTGCACTCCCGGGGCGTCCGATGAGGAGAACCGGGACATCGCCGCGGCCGAACTCCACCATCCCCTCGACGCCTGGAACCGGCGCGCGGACCCGAACGTGCGGCTGATGCACTACGACGACCTCGCCGCCGACCTGGAGGGCCAGCCGGCATCGCTGGCGGCATGGCTCGGCATCCCGCTGGACGAGGCGAACCGGCGCGAGCTGGTGAAGGCCGCGACCTTCGACGAGATGAAGGCCCGCGCGGATGGGTGGCACCGGACACGCAGGTTCTCGTGAATCCGTCGGACTTCTTCCGCGGAGGGCGCTCCGGCGCCGGACGCGACGTCCTGACCGAGGAAGATCTGGAGTCGTACCGGAAGCGGGTCAGCGCGCTGGCTCCGCAGCCGTTCCTGGACTGGCTGAACCGCTAGCCACCCGCTTGAGGCGCCTTTCCGAACGGACCGCCCGATCGGGTCGGGTGGGCGG